>CAZDUP010000050.1:0-10984 GCA_964508625.1 uncultured Thermodesulfobacteriota bacterium | reverse complement strand
CCAAAGGATAGTCGAAAAGAGGGCGGAACTCAATGGTTTCAGGAAAGTCGATGATTTGACAGCCGTGAAGTGGATTGGTAAAGTCAAGTTAGAGAAATTGCGCGCCTATGTGACCGTAGGAGATCGGGCAGGACGTTCGACAGTTGGACCAGCAGAGCCTTCCAGTAATTGACCTCGCCTTAGGTAAGTCTAAATTTTTCAGGTACTTAGAACGTATAGTTCAGACAGTGGAGCCGCCTATGCCAGAGGATGTCCTTGCAGAGCTGAGGGCAAAGGAAGAGGAGATGGAGGCTATTCTTGCGCGGGCCAGGCAGGAGGCGGCAGCCATAAGGGAAGAGGCCTTGAGGAGCAGCCGCGAGATAAGGGAGGCTGCAAGGGCCATGGCAACGGAAGAGGTGCGCGCCCTCGAGTCCTCGGAGCGAGCCCTCATGGAAGAGGAGGCTAGCAAGGTCGAAGAGCAGGGTAAGGCTGAAGCGGCTGAGCTTCGGTCCAAGGGAGAGAGGAACATGGAGAAGGTCGTCTCCGAGGTAATGCGTTTTCTCATGCCGGGGGCCAAGTGATAAAGAGGATGGAGAAGATTCAGATGATCGGGCCGAGGCCGCTCCTTGAGAGTGCCATAAAGGCGCTCCATGCTGCGGCCGTCGTGCATATAGAGACCATGCCGGAGGAGGCTCTCCGCAAGAACGGTTTTTTGAAAAGGCTTCCCATAGAATCGGAAAAGCTAAAGGAAAAGGAGGCGCTCGAGAAGTCGTCTGAGAGGCTGAAGGCCTTGAAAAGCATCCTGCCAATGCCTCCTGAATATATCGCCGAGAGGGTCTCTGCCAGGGAGATACAGAGATACATCTCTGACCTCGCGCCGATAGATGAGAGGGCGCGCTTTCTCAGGGCAAGGAAGGACGCCCTGGCTGAAGAGCTATCTACTGTAAGAAGGTATGAAAAGCTCCTCAAGGGCTTCGCGCCCATAGTATCGAGGCTCGGGGGCTTAAGGAACTTCGAGATAGTCGGCCTTACCCTCGAGAAGACGAGGGAGGACATACCCGGGCTTCTCGAAGCAGAGGTGTCGAGGATAACAGGCGGCTCATACCAGATGTTCACGCGGGAGATAGAGGACGGCACATTGGGAGTAGTACTCACCTACCCGAAGCATTTCTCGCCAGAGGTCAAGACGCTCCTTACCGGGCGCGCAATAAGCGAGGTGCGCCTGCCAGACGAGTACGAGGATATGACGCTCATCGAGGCGTTGAAGCAGATGGGCAGGAGGCGGGCCGAGCTGCCTGGGCTTATACAGGAGATAGACAGGGACCTTGCCTCGGTCTCCGGGCAGTGGTACGGCGCGATCGAAGGCGCGCTCAGGGCAGTCGAGAACAGCCTCGATGAGTTTGGCGCGCTCTCCTACGCCGCGTCCACGAAGTTCGCCTTCATAATAGAGGGCTGGGTCCCGGCAGAGAGATATGCGGAGCTTAAGGCGCGGTTCAGAGAGCTCTTCGGAGAGCGTGTTATGCTCCGCACGCTGGAGCTCAACGGGCATGATATGAAGTCCGTGCCTGTTTATATAAAGAACCCCGCATTCATACGCCCGTTCGAGGTATTCCTTGCCGCGCTCTCTCCACCCAGATACGGCTCAGTAGACCCCACGCCATTCGTCGCCATATTCTTCCCTGCCTTCTTCGGCCTCATCGTCGCTGACCTTGGCTACGGCGCCCTCATACTGCTCATGGCCCTTTATTTCAGGTTCAGGCTCAAGGAGCGCGGCATACTGAGGGACCTCTCGACCGTAATGGCCATAAGCGCCATTTCGGCCATGCTCTTCGGATTTCTCTTCGGCGAGGTATTCGGCGACCTCGGCGAGCGCCTGGGCATACTCCACCCCATACTCCTCAACAGGATAGAGTCCATCAAGACCCTCATGTACCTTACACTCGGGATAGGCGTGGGCCACGTTCTGCTTGGCATAACGTTGAGCATAGCGAGCCGCCTTAAGAGGCGCGATTACAGGCACGCCCTTGCAAGGGTCTGCTATCTCGCCCTCATTTTAGCGTTCCTCGCCATGCTTGCTGTCCTCTCGGGCTATGCGTCAAGGGATCTGCTCATCTATCTTGCGGCCATACTCGCCGGCTCATTCGTCGCATTCGCTCTGCTCGAAGGCATGCTCGGCCCCATAGAGTTCATAGAGGCGCTGGGCCACATCGTATCCTATGTGCGTATCATGGCTGTCGGCACAGCCTCCGTGGTGATGGCGCTCGTTGCGAACAGGATAGGCGGCCTTGCCGAGAGCGTGGCCGTGGGTGTGGCCCTCGCAGCCGTAATACACCTCCTGAACCTTGCGCTCTCTATCCTGAGCCCGTCCATACAGTCGATGAGGCTTCAGTACGTGGAGTTTTTCAGCAAGTTCTACGAGGGCGGCGGCAGGCGGTACAGGCCGTTCAAGAGCCGTTAGCCCCATAAGCACACTTGCACAGAGGAGGATGATATGGAAGAGGGATTGGTCGCTCTAGCGGCCGCAATAGCCATAGGGCTGCCGGCGCTCGCCACCGGACTTGCCCAGAGCAAGATCGGGGCTGCAGGCGCAGGCGCGGTAGCAGAAAAGCCAGAGCTTTCAGGCATCATAATCATACTCATAGCCATACCCGAGACAATGGTGCTCCTGGGCTTTGTCATGGCCTATCTCCTCATAAGCGGCTGAGGAAGATATGGCACAGGACCCGCTCATAGCGGCACTCGAAGAGGACGCGAGGGGCCAGGCCGCCCGCATACTGGAAGAGGCGGGGGAGGCAAGGGAGGCCCTTTTGCGTGAGTCACGGGAAGATGCCCGAAAAGAGGCGGAAGAGCGCCTTTCAGAGGCAAGGGAAAGGCTCGGCAAAGAGAAGGCTGCCCGCCTGAACGCGGCGCGCACAAAGGCTGCCGGTATGAAGCTAGTTGTCCGCCAGGAGCTTGTCCAGAAGGCCGTTGACGAGGCGAGGAGCAGGCTCTTCTCATTGAAGGGAGAGGAGCGCCTGAGGCTCATAGAGCGCCTGTACGCGGAGCTTCAGAGCGACTGGTCAAGGACGCGCGGCAATGAACCCCCGATCGTGCGCGTGAACCCTGTGGATGAGAGGGCCATTCAGGCCAACGGAGCCAAGGTCCATGCCGACGATTCGGTCCTGTCCGGGATCGTATTTACGTCAGAGGACGGGCGGGTGAGGTTCGAGAACACGGTCTCGTCCAGGATGGAGCGCGCGAAAAAGAACATGATACCGGCCATAAACGAGATGCTCTTTGACGAGGTGCTCTCGTGAGCGTATTGCAATGAGAAAGGCGCTCAAATACCCTGAAAAGGCCGATCTTGGCTACATGAACGCCCGCGTAAGGGGCATGCGGGGCGGCCTGCTCAAAAGAACGGATTACGGCCCGCTCGTAAAGGCGCAGAGCGCGGACGAGGTGATGGAGAGGCTCCGCTCAACCCAGTACGCCGCCGACATCGAGGCAGCCTCTACCCGGAGCGAGAAGGCCGAAGAGATAATATCGATTGCCGTGAAGAACAGTCTTTCCAATTCATTCAGCAGCCTCTGGCGCATTGCCCCTGATGGCGCGAAGCCGCTATTGAAGGCCGTATTCACGTCCTGGGAGGTCTTTGACATAAAGACCATCATGCGCGGGATAGCAAGAAGGGTCAAGAGAGAGGAGATACAGGATGCGCTCGTGCCAGCTGGCGACTTTGATGCTGGAAGCCTCAATACTCTCATGACCGCAAAGGATATCCCCGACCTTGTCCGCTTCCTCGAGACATGGGCCAGCCCATACGCGAGGCCGTTGAAAAAAGGCCTCCCTGCTTTCGAGAGGGACGGCAGGCTCATCGAGATGGAAGTTGCGCTTGATAAGCGCTCAAGCGAGATGCTCATCGAGGCGCTATCGCATGGCGGCGGCGACGCGGCCCTCATGAGGGAATGGCTTTCCATGAAGATAGACCTTGCCAACGTGCTGACGCTCTTCAAGATACTCGGACAGGGCTACTCGGGCGAGGGCGCGGCAGAGTTCTTCATCGAAGGCGGCAAGGCGTTGAAGCGGCAGGCATTCATGGACCTCGCGGCTGAAAAGGATGGTGAAGAGCTCTTGACCAAGTTAAGGGCAAGGATAACCGATATCGGCATGGCGCAGGCCCTGGCAGCGATAGACCCCAAAGACCCGCTCCTCATGGAAGAGATATTCGAAGAGGCCCTGGAGAAGAGGCTATCGAAGCTCGCTTCGACAGACCCGCTCACCATAGCGCTCGCGGCATCGTACATATTCAAGAAGGTGAGGGAGACGAAGAACCTGAGGCTTATCGCAAGGGCAAAGTCCTTCGCTATGCCGGAGGCGGAGATAGAAAGGCTCCTCATATATCCCATATAAAATGGCCGAGTTCCTTGTCATAACAGGCCCTGGCGCGTCATTGGGCTTCAGGTGCGCTGGGATAGAGACGCTCGAGGTGGAGGAGAGCTCTGATGTCTCCGGGCTGCTACTTGGCATTCAGGCAGGCGGAAAGTACGGCCTTGTCGCGATAGAAGAAGGGCTTCTGGCAAAGGTGAGCGAGCTTGCGATAAAGCGCCTGCGCAAGAAAGGGCTTCCAATAATCGTCCCAGTAAACATTCCCCGGCAATGGGGAGAGGCAGAGGCCGGAGAATCGCCTGTGGTGAGGCTCATAAGAAGGGCCATCGGCTACCAGATAAAGATAAAGAGATAGCATGAAAGAGATAAAGGGAAGGATACACGGCGTCGCAGGCCCGACCGTCTCTGTAAAGGGCATGACAGGAGCTGTCATGAACACGATCTGCCTCGTCGGCAAACACGGCCTGTTGGGCGAGATAATCCGCATAAAGGAAGAGCTCGTGACCCTGCAGGTCTACGAGGACACGAGCGGCATTTCAGTCGGCGAAGAGGTCATAAGCTACGGAATACCCTTAAGCGTGACTCTCGGGCCCGGCCTTCTCACAGGCATATTCGACGGCATACAGAGGCCTTTGACCAAGATACGGGAGACGACCGGAGGATTCATCACAAGGGGCGTGAAGGTGGAGGCCCTGGAAATAGATAGAATTTGGGAGTTCGAGCCAATAAGGAAAAAGGGCGATCATGTCCAGCCCGGAGACGTGCTCGGCACAGTTCAGGAGACAGAGCGCATTGTCCACAGGATAATGGCGCCGCCGGGCATAGGCGGGGTAATAAGAGAGATAAAGAAGGGCAGCGTCTCAGGCGCGGAATATATCTGCATGCTCGAGAACGGGCAGTTCATAGAGCTATTCCAGGAATGGCCGGTACGGAGGCCGAGGCCCTTTGCCGCAAAGCTGCCGCCTTCAGACCCCTTCATCACAGGGCAGAGGGTCTTTGACACGCTCCTGCCTGTCGCAGAAGGCGGAACGGCAATCGTGCCAGGCGGCTTTGGCACGGGAAAGACGGTCGTTGAGCAGACAATCGCCAAGTTCTCGAGGAGCGACATAGTAATATACGTCGGCTGCGGCGAGCGCGGCAACGAGATGTCTGAAATATTATCCGACTTCCCGGAGCTCAAGGACCCGACATCAGGCCTGCCGCTGAGTTTGAGAACGGTCATCGTCGTAAATACGTCAAACATGCCAGTTGCCGCGAGGGAGGCGTCGATATTCACCGGCATAACAATAGCCGAGTACTTCAGGGACATGGGCTATTCGGTCGCCATGCTCGCGGATTCGATTTCGCGTTGGGCCGAGGCATTGAGGGAGATTTCATCACGCCTCGAAGAGATGCCCGGAGAGGAGGGCTTCCCGCCGTATCTCGCAACCCAACTGGGCATGTTCTACGAGCGCTCCGGAAAAGTAAGATGCCTTGGGAGCGAAGACCGCAGGGGTTCAGTCACGGTCATAAGCGCGGTCTCGCCGCCGGGGGGCGACTTCTCAGAGCCTGTTACGCAGGCATCGCTCAGGTTCGCTGGCGCATTGTGGGCGCTCGACCCTGACCTCGCCTACAGGAGGCATTTCCCGGCAGTCAACTGGCTGGCGAGCTTCAGCCTCTACCTCGCTGAGCTAAATGACTGGTTCGGGCGGGAGGTGGCCGAAGACATGGTGGCGCAGAGGACGCGGCTATATACGCTTCTCCAGAGGCAGACCGAGCTCAGGGACATAATACAGATAATAGGCGTTGAGGCCCTGCAGGAGTCTGACAGGCTCACTCTCGAGGCTGCGAACATCGCTACAGAGGCCTTTTTGAAGCAGAGCGCCTTCAGCGAGATAGACGCCTTCAACACCTACGAGAAGCAGTACTGGATGCTCAAGGCGATATTCACCTACCTCGAGAGCGCCGAGGCTGCGCTCAAAAGGGGCGTCTACATAGAGACGATACTCGACAACCCGGTAAAGGGCAGGCTCTCGAGGATGAAGGACGAGCCAAACGAGGGCTTCTCGCAGAAGGCAAAAGAGATAATCGGCTCCATAGAGAGCGAGTTCAGCATGCTCGAGGAGAAGTAGTTTAAAGTCATTGCGTGGAGCGAAGCGACGAAGCAATCTCGTTCTTGAAGCAGTATCGATGGACAGATCCCCCTCACCCCGGCCCTCTCCCGCAAGGGGAGAGGATGAGACTTAACCTCCCCTCCCTTGACGGGAGGGGATAGAGGGGAGGGTGAATCTCTTAAGAGGAAAATCTATGTCAATCGATTTCATAACAAGGCGATACCAGACGCTCACGTCCATATCCGGCCCGCTGATATTCGTGGACAGGATAACTGGCGGGAGCCTCGGCGAGATGTGCTCCATAGAGCTGCCCGAGGGAGAGAAGAGGACAGGGCAGATACTCCAGCTCATGGGCAAAAGCGCCGTTGTGCAGGTACTGGAAGGCACATCGGGAATAGACTCGGACGAGTCCAGAGTAATGCCGACTGGCGAGACGGCAAAGATAGGCGTCTCAAAAGACCTCTTCGGCAGGGTCTTCAACGGCTTCGGCGAGCCCATAGACGGACTACCGCCGATAGTACCTGACGAGTACAAGGACATAAACGGCCTTCCAATGAACCCTGCCTCGCGCGAGAAGCCGGACTTCTTCGTGCAGACCGGCATCTCTGCAATAGACGGCCTCAATACGCTGGTGAGGGGACAGAAGCTCCCGATATTCTCGGGCGCGGGACTTCCGGCAAAGGAGCTGGCCCTGCAGATAGTGAGACAGGCAAAGGTATCAGAGGCAGCTGACTTTGCCGTGATACTCGGAGCAATGGGAATAACATCCAGGGAGAGCTTCTTTTTCAGGAGGTCGCTGCAGGAGGCAGGTGCGCTTGAGAGGACCATCGCATTTGTCAACCAGGTCAATGACCCGACCATCGAGAGGCTATTTACGCCGAGGATAGCGCTTACCGTGGCAGAGTACCTCGCCTTCGAGCACGATTACCATGTGATGGTCGTGCTCACTGACATGACCTCGTACTGCGAATCGCTCCGCGAGATAGGCAGCGCGCGCGAGGAGATACCGGGCAGGAGGAGCTACCCTGGCTACATGTACACGGACCTCGCCACGCTCTATGAGAGGGCAGGCAGGCTCAAGGGGGGCAAGGGCTCAGTAACGCTCATGCCCATACTCACCATGCCTGATGACGACATCACGCACCCGATACCAGACCTCACGGGCTACATAACCGAGGGGCAGATAGTATTGAGCAGGGCGCTACACAGAAAGGGCATATACCCGCCAATAGACGTGCTGCCGTGCCTCTCGCGTCTCATGAACCTGGGCATTGGCAAGGGCAAGACAAGGGAAGGGCACAGGCAGGTGGCTGACCAGCTCTACTCCGCATACGCGAAGGGTATGGACGTAAGAAGGCTCGTCACAATCGTCGGCGAAGAGGGCCTGTCTGACCTCGACAGGAAGTATCTCACATTCGCCGATGAGTTCGAGAGGAGGTTCGTCGGGCAGGGCGAGTCTGACAGGTCGATAGAGGATACACTCGACCTCGGCCTTGAGCTGTTGAAGTCAGTGCCCGAACGGGAAGCAGTGGCAAGGAGGAGATAGGTGGCCATACTCGAGAAGAGCGCGCCGACAAGGGAGCAGTTCCTGGCCCTGAGGCGGCGCTATGATGTCATAGGAAAGGGGCTTGACCTCTTGAAGAGCAAGAGGGAGGCCCTGATGAAGGAGTTCTTCGGCATCGTCGACGAGTCGATAAGGATGCGCGACGAGCTCACTGCCCTTCTTTTGAAGGCCCAGCGCTCTCTTGAACGGGCGCGGGCAATAGACTCCGGGTCGGTCGCGTCCTTCAGCCACGCGGCGAAGAGAAGCGTTACATTGAGCATCAGGGCAAGGAGCATCTGGGGCGTATTCGTGCCTGAAATAGAAGAGGCCGGGCTTGCGCGCTCGCTTGAGGCAAGGGACATCTCGCCGGTTGGCGAGAGGGCAGAGGTCATCGAGGTGGCCGGAGAGTTCGAGGCAGCCTCAGAGCTCATCATAAAGATAGCTTCAAGGGAGATTAGGCTCACGCGCATTGGAGAGGTCATAAGGTCTGATTCGAGGAAGATAAACGCGATCTCAGAGGTCATACTCCCATCCATAAAAGACCGCATAAAATACATAGAGCGCGTCCTTGAAGAGAGGGAGAGGGAAGAGATATTCAGGTTGAAAAGGAACAAGGCGAAGAGGCAGGCAGAAGAGGCCGCTGCCTCAGCCCATCCCAGGACAGCATCCTCCGTTTAGATACCCGTCGCAGACCTCAATATCCCGAAATACCAGAGAAATATCCTACTTGTAATGGCACTCGCCCTTCTGGTATATTTACACTTTTCATATCCTTAAGGGGTCGTCCAAGGTGATAGAGAGATACACGCGCAACGAAATGGGCTCCATATGGGAGCCTCGCAACCGTTTCCGCAAATGGCTCGAAGTTGAGATAGCGGCCTGCGAGGCATGGGCAAAGCTCGGGAAGATCCCTCAGAAATCCCTCAATACGATAATAAAGAAGGCTGACTTCAACGTCGAGCGCATAGACGAGATAGAGAAGACCGTAAAGCACGACGTCATAGCCTTCCTCACATCTGTCGCAGAGTTCGTGGGCCCTGATTCCCGCTACATACACATGGGCCTCACGTCCTCGGACGTCGTCGATACCTCGCTTGCGCTTCTCCTGAGAGAGGCGGCTGACCTTATCATAAGCGACATAAAGGGCCTGATGGCAGTCCTGGAGAAGCGGGCGTTCGAGCACAAGGACACGCCCATGATGGGCCGCTCGCACGGCATACACGCAGAGCCCATGACCTTCGGCCTCACGATGGCGCTCTGGTATGACGAGATGGGCAGGAACCTTGCCCGCATGGAAAGGGCCCGCGAGGTCATCTCTTACGGCAAGCTCTCAGGCGCGGTCGGCACGTTCTCTCAGATAGACCCGAGGGTCGAGAAGATGGCGTTGAAGAAGCTCGGACTGAAGCCCGAGCCAGTCGCAACGCAGGTAGTGCACAGGGACAGGCACGCCGAGTACTTCTCCACGCTCGCGATAATTGCCTCATCCATCGAGAAGTTCGCGGTCGAGATACGGCATTTGCAGAGGACAGAAGTGTTGGAGGCTGAGGAGCCTTTCACAAAGGGGCAGAAGGGCTCATCGGCCATGCCGCACAAGAGAAACCCCATACTCTCCGAAAACCTCACCGGCATAGCGAGGCTCATACGCGGCTACTCGGTGAGCGCCCTTGAAAATGTCGCGCTCTGGCACGAGAGGGACATAAGCCATTCATCGGTCGAGAGGGTCATAGCGCCTGACGCCACGATACTCGTTGATTTCATGCTCGCGAGGGCAACGGGCCTCATGCGCGACCTCGTCGTCTATCCGCAGAACATGCGCGAGAACATGGACAAATTGAAGGGCGTGGTCTTCTCCCAGAAGGTGCTCTTGAAGCTCGTTGACAAGGGCACCACAAGGGAAGAGGCCTATTCAATAGTGCAACGGAACGCGATGAAGGTATGGGAGGGGCTCGGAGATTTCAGGTCGCTCCTCATAGACGACGCAGAGGTCATGAACTATCTTACGGTGAAGGAGATAGATTCATGCTTTGACATAAGGCCGTATCTCAAGCAGGTAGACTACATATTCAACAGGACTTTCGGGAAAAAGGAGTCATAGGGATGGAAAAGCGCGAGAAGATCTACGAGGGCAAGGCAAAGGTCCTCTATACTACAGACAACCAGGACCTCCTCGTCCAGTACTTCAAGGACGAGGCGACCGCCTTTGACGGCAAGAAGAAGGGCATAATAGAGCACAAAGGCATCCTTAACAACAAGATATCCTCTGCCATATTCAGGCTCCTCGAATCAAAGGGCGTGAAGACCCACTTCGTCGACCAGCCGAGCGACAGGGAGATGATAGTAAAGAAGCTCCGCATAATCCCCGTAGAGGTAGTCGTCAGGAACATCATCGCCGGTAGCCTTGCCAAGAGGCTCGGCCTGGAAGAGGGCGCGGCATTGAAGAACCCCATAGTCGAGTTCTTCTACAAGAGCGACCCGCTGGGCGACCCCATGATAAACGAGTACCACGCAAGGGAGTTCGGATTCGCCACAGACGCAGAGCTGAAGCAGATGACCGAGTCCGCCCTCAAGATCAACGGAATCCTCTCGGAGTTTTTCGACAAGAGGGGTATAATACTGGTTGACTTCAAGCTCGAGTTCGGCGAGCACAAGGGCGAAGTGCTCCTCGGGGACGAGATAACCCCTGACGGATGCAGGCTCTGGGACAAGACCACGCGCGAGAAGATGGACAAGGACAGGTTCAGGCGCGACCTCGGCAAGGTCGAGGAGGCTTACCAGGAGGTCTTGAGGAAGGTGACGGAGAAGATATGAAGGCAAAGGTCTATGTTACCCTCAAGAGGGGCGTTCTCGACCCGCAGGGCAAGGCTGTGATGGGCGCGCTCAAGTCCATGAGCTTTGACGAGGTAAAGGACGTGAGGGTCGGCAAGTTCATGGAACTGGAGCTTGACGGCTCTTCGAGGGAGGCAGAGGAGAAGCGCTTGAAGGAGATGTGCGAGAAGCTCCTCGC
>CAZDUP010000049.1:0-11025 GCA_964508625.1 uncultured Thermodesulfobacteriota bacterium | reverse complement strand
TCCCTATCTGATGTGGGCGCAGGAGATTTGAGGGAAGCTGTCCTTAGTACGAGAGGACCGGGATGGCGGGACCTCCAGTATTCCAGTTGTTCTGCCAAGGGCAACGCTGGTTAGCTGTGTCCCGAAGGGATAACCGCTGAAAGCATCTAAGTGGGAAGCCCCTCCCAAGATAAGATCTCCCGGGCCGTAAGGCTCCTAAAGGTCACTTGGAGACTACAAGTTTGATAGGCCGGGTGTGTAAGCACCGCAAGGTGTTAAGCTAACCGGTACTAATCGACCGTGCGGCTTGACCAATTTACTTGTGTCTTGGTTATTGATTCACGGCGTCTTGATAAAATGTGTTTACCCTGTTCGATTGGAAAGCTCGAATGAAGCTTTCCCGTGGCCATACCGAGGAGGTCACACCCGTTCCCATCCCGAACACGGCAGTTAAGCTCCTCAGGGCCGATGGTACTGCGTGGGCAACTACGTGGGAGAGTAGGACGCCGCGGGATTTTAAAATGAAATCCGCTGGAGAGTAATCTCCGGCGGATTTTTTTTTATTTCCTGCAGGGGCATCGGTCCAGGGTCTCAAGCATCGCTGATATCTTCTCTCTCAGCGTGCGAACGGAGACCGGTTTTATGAGGTACTCTGCGCTGCTTGTCCTGAAGAATTCAATGAGTTCCCAGTCGACAGTCCCGGTGAGGAAGAGGAATCTTTCCTTCAGGCAGGGATGCCTCCGGGAGCACTCCCTGTAGAACTCTCTCCCTTCCATCTCAGGCATGCGGACGTCGGATACGATGAGGGAATAGTCTTTTTTCCCGATTGCATCGAGCGCGGCCCGGCCGCTTCCTACCCAGTCAATCGAGCCTTCACCTGCCAGGATTATCCTCAGAAGGCTCGTGATTGTCGATTCGTCATCTACTACAAGTATGTTGTGCTTTTTTGTATAGGAAGGCAGGGCGTCGATCCTGATGAGGAGGGCCTTGAATTCGGCCCTTGCCGCAAGGTGCTCCCTTATGCGCAGCCTGTGGGCGTTCATGGCATCGATGAGGTCGGAGAACTCGACGGGGAACCCGCGCAGGGCATTGACGATGTATGCAAATAGCTCGTTGTGCTCGGAGAACTCGAGCTCCACTATCATCTCCATGAGCGCCGCCTCGTCGATATTCCCGGCTGCCAGCCTCTCCTCAAAGGCTGCGGCGATGCGCGTGAAGGTCCCGATGCCTGAGAGGTCGACCGGAGGCGGCGACGATGACTTGATATGCCTGCCCGCGTTTACCAGCATATCGAGGTGGGCCCCCTCGTCCTCTGAGAGCTCACGAAGCAGCTTGAGAAGCAGCGGGTCACCGCTGAAGCAGATGCCGGCTTTTGCGTAGAGGGCCCCAGCCTTAATCTCTGCCCGCGCAAGCCACTCTATCGCCTCGTCGGGCCAAATGGAAGATGCAGCGCCAGGCACGGCAGCGGATGCGGCATTCCTGCCCGTTTCATCACTCATGATAGGCGTTCCCCTCCGGCAAGGATTCGGCGTCTATGCCGCCCTTGCGCCCCTGGTCTTCGATTGCGGCACGCTGGAAATATCCGGACCGGCAGTTTTGTGGGCCCTCTCGGAAGAAGATACCTTGAAGACCTCTATGTTGGCCTTTAGTTCCGCGGCGAGCTTTGCTATTTCCCTGCTTGCCGTTGCTATCTGGCTCGCGCTCTGAAGCGTCTCCGAAGCAACGCCAGATACGTTCTCCACGTCAGCGCTTATCTGCTCAGTGGCCGACGACTGCTGCTCGAGGGCGACGGTGATGGACTCTATCAGGGTGGCGGCGCCTGTGGACCTGGATATTATCTCCTTGATCGCGTCCCCGGTCTCACGGGCAAGGTCAGTGCCCTTGCGTACAGCGGCTATCTCGCTGTTCATTGAGAGCGCGGCCTTGGAGATACCTTCCTGCATGGCCCTGATCTTCGCGTCTATTTCCCTGGTGGCGCCTATGGTCTTCTCGGCGAGTTTCTTGACCTCGTCCGCCACGACGGCAAAGCCCCTGCCGTGGTCTCCGGCCCTGGCAGCCTCGATCGCGGCATTGAGCGCGAGGAGGTTTGTCTGGTCTGCGATGTCCTCTATTACGGTTATTATTGAGCCGATGTCCTTGGACGACCCTGCAAGGGAGCTGATGACAGCGCTCGAGCCCTTTGCGGTCTCGGCGATGCCCTCCATAGCCTCAATGGAGCTCAAGACTATTGAGCCGCCCCTTTCAGCGACAGCGCTCGCCTCTCTCGAGGCTTCTGATGCAGAGACGACGTTACGGGCTATTTCGCCTACGGTTGCGCTCATCTCGTTAGAGGCGGTCGAGACCTGGAGCGCCCTTGAGGACTGCGTTGACGTGCCTTTTTCTATCTGCAGGGAGGCGGCTGATAGCTCCTCGGCTGATGACGAAAGGAAGGTCACTGACTGGTGTATCTGCGCGACTACGCCGTGAAAGTTCCCTATCATCCGGTTGAAGGTCTCTGCCATCTGGCCGCTTTCATCGTCCGAAACGCTCTCTATCTTGACGGTAAGGTCGCCGGAGCGCTCAATCTCGGCCATCTTGTTCTTGAGGGAGTGCATGGGCTCTATGACCTTGGTGTTTATGACGAATATCGCGCACGCGCCCACTGCAGCGATAAGGGCCATTATGACCATTGCGGCGGTCGAGTTCCACTTCGCTGATCCGGCTTCGGGCGCTATCTTCGCGTCCACCATGTTGCCGACAGCGGCAGAGACGGCCAGTATGGAGTCGATGGCCTCGCTGGACCTCCTGACCCATTCGTCCCCGCTTATCTGGTAATTGCCGGTGGAACTCGCGCTGAAGACTTCCTTCCTCGTCTCCTCAAACCTGCCGAGGAAGGACTCCTCCATTTCCGCAATTGCGTCGAGCACCTCTTTGGAGGCTGCCGGGTCCTCCTTGAGCCTGAGTATCGGCCTGAGGTTTATATCCACAATCGCCCTGTGGGTGCTTATCATCCCGCTGGTCTCGGTATCGAAGGGTATATTGGACGAGACCAGCCTTGCCACAAGAGCCCTCTCGCGGCCGGCGTACTCGCTGACGAGCCAGACAGCCTGTTTGAGCTCGAGGTTGTACCTGAGCCCCTCGAAGTTGGCGTCCTGTCCGTATGCACCTGCAAAGGCCGTTGCGCGTATATCGGAATTCGCGTCGATGAACGCGGTAATTACCCTGGTCCAGTCCTTTGCAACGTAGCCCTTGTCTTCTGCGCGCCTCAGCGCCGCGTCGGCTGACTTCCTGCCATCCTCCAGGGCCTCAAGGGCAGCCGCAGCCCTGTTGAGCGCTGTCTCTATTGCGGAGTTGCCTCCATCCAGTGTAGAGAGCTTCCTGGCAGTGGCATAGGCCTCACCGGTAGTTTGGCCTGATTTGGCCCTGAGCTCCTCTATCGTCCTCAAGGCCGCCGCGTCAATCGCCCTGTCAGATGAGAGAGACATTGCTGTTATCCCTCGTTCCTTTGCAAGATAGCCGGAGGCCTCTATTATCTTGTCCACGAGGGTATTGGCAGCCTCCATCCTGGCCATCTCCTTTCCCTCAGTCCTTGTTTTCAGCAGATGACTGACTGAAAATGCCAACAGAAGCAGCACAAGCAGGCTTATGGTGCCTGTCAGAAAGACCTTTATGCTCAATCGGTTCAAGAGCTTTCTCAGGAAACCTGTAATCCATCTACCCATTGTTCCTCCTCAGCAGGCTTTGTTTGCATTTCATAGCATGTGTTCAACGGTCAGCGGGGTCTAATCCAAAGGTCTAATCCCATATCGACCAAAGTGTTTAAACCTTTAGAGCCAAAGGTATGAGCCGCGAAGTCAACCCTTTATGATTAATCTAAGGTTGATGTTGTTTTATAACGTGAATCAGTAAATGTTGGTTTTGTAAGTAAATGATGTGTGAATGTGATTAGGGCGGGATCCCCGACTTAGAGATGCAGCGGGCTTTAAGCCCGCCGCAGATGGATTGTTCAGTGCAGCAACCCGACCTGCCTCATAAAGGCCTGGTTGTCCCAGAAGAGCCATTCCTCGACCATCACGCCGTCCTTCCAGCGGCCTATGGTGGCCATCGGCAGCCTGAAGGGCTTGCCAGTGGGCTCAATCTTTCCGCCGTTGCCTGTTGGCATGGGCCTTGTGAAGGTACCCTCCATGATGCCCATCACTGCCGTATATTCGCCCTCGGCTATCTTTATGGGGTGCTGGAGGACGCGCGTATCGGGCGCGTAGACGAACATGGCCTTGAGGTCCTCAATGTGCTTCTCCAGACCCTCAGTGGAATGTCCGTCAGGCCAGTGCACGACTATGTCCCTGTGGTGGCTCCTTTCAAACTCGCCCCACTTCTGGCCGGTATAGACGTTATAATCGAGGTCGTCGAACTTCTCGAGGTTTTCCCTTTCAACTGCTTCCCTTTGCATGACTCCCTCCTGAATGCGGGGAGGGCCGGGCAGAGCCCGGCCCTGTCCTGGCTTGCCGGCCTCAGTGGTGGAACGACCTTATCTGGTCCGGCGTAAACTGGGAGATCTCGACTATCTTGGCCTTTTTCTGCGCGAATGACGGGATGAGATTCCTCACCTCGTCTTCGCTCCGGGCGTCCACTATGGCGTAGCCGGTGTGGTCGCCCTTTGTGCAGCCCCAGTAGAACTTGTTGAGGGTGTCGCGGCCCTTCGCGAGTATCTCGTCCATTTCCTTCAGACACTCTTCCTTTGTATGGGGTGTCTCGACGATGTACTTCATTGATAGCCTCCTTTTCGGGAGTTTCTGAAATTGATTTCCGTTTTCAATTTGATGATAGCCTCAAAATGCCGGCAAGTCAACCAACGGGCAGGCCCGCTGTGCCGGGCGCATGTTGCCATTGCCTAAGGGCCCTCTTTTGTCATAAAATCCTCACGTTATCAATCAATTGCGTGCTGGCGGCCGTCAGCGCAATCCAGGTCACAGAGGCCTTTGGGGCTCTCATGTATGATTGCGGGAAGCATTGAGGGGGAAGTTCCGGCAGATGAAAAAGACCTTGCTCCACATAGCAATACTCACGGCAGCGGTAGCGGCCGGACTTTTTGTCTTTATCGACAAGGCCGTGCACATGGACGACACGCTCTTTATCTGGACCGCCAGGCAGATCCTCGAGCGCCCCTGGGACTTTTACGGCTTCAGCGCCAACTGGGACGGCAAGACGGCCCTGGCGGTCGAGATAATAAAGAACCCGCCTCTGGCAGCCTATTACCTCGCGGCTGCCGGGTATTTCTACGGCTTCACGGAGAGGGCCCTGCACGCGGCCTTCATCATCCCTGCCGTATTCGCGGTTCTTGGCACATATGCCCTCGCGAGGCGCTTTACCTCCATGCCTTTTCTGGCCGCGCTCGCGGCATTCGCCACCCCGGCGTTCCTTGTCTCTTCGACGACCCTGATGTGCGACGTCATGATGCTCGCATTCTGGGTCTGGGCCGTCTTCTTATGGGTCAAGGGCGTTGACGAGGGAAAAGGCGCATATCTTATCGCGGCCGCGGTCTTCGTCATCCTTGCCTCGCTCACAAAGTATTTCGGCATGAGCCTCATCCCGCTCCTTGCGGCCTGGTCGGTCTTCAGAGGGAAAAAGGGTCTTGGATCGCTCGCCTTCCTTTTGATCCCGATCGCCGCCCTTGGCGCATATCAACTCTACACCGGGTACATGTACGGCGCTGGCCTATTGTTAGACGCCTCTTCCTATGCGGCCCGCATAGGCTCCGAGGGCACGGCAGACATCTTTGAGAAGGCCTTCATGGGGCTTGCCTTCACCGGAGGCGTAGTCATCATCGCGCTCTTTTTCCTGCCTTCGATATGGGGGCTCTGGGCGATAATACCCGGCGTTATGGTCACGTCAGTTGCAGCCTACTTTGCCTATGAGTTGGGTGTGCTGGGCTCTGTCAGGTTATTTGACCCTGGCTTTGGGTGGGGCTATATCGCGGAGCTCTCGCTCCTTGCCGCAGCAGGGGCAGGCATAATATTCCTCGTTGTCTACGATATCGTGAAAAACAGGGAGGCGGAATCTCTCCTCCTTGCGCTCTGGGTCCTCGGCACGCTCGCCTTTACAGTGCACTTCAACTGGACCATAAACGCGAGGTCCATACTTCCGATGGCACCGGCTGTGGCGATGTTGATCGCGCGCGCGGCGGGCAGTGCGGGGACCACAACGCTCGTCATCCCGCTCGCCCTCTCATTCGGCGTCTCTTTCCTTGTGGCCTGGGGCGACATGAACCTCGCAAACAGCGCGCGGGACGCGGCAGGATACATATCCGGAAAATACTCTGGCCAGGGAAGGCTCTGGTTCCAGGGGCACTGGGGATTTCAATATTACATGGAGGCCGCTGGCGCGAAGGCTATTGACTGGAAGGAGAGCAGGGTCATGCCAGGCGACGCGATAGCCTTTCCGTTCAACAACACCGGATTGAGGCTCATGAACGAGGAGAGCGTTATCCTTGCCGAGGAGCTGAAGTACACGCCCGATGCCTTGTTATCTACGATGACCCTCGGGCCTGGGGCTGGCTTTTACGCGAGCGAATGGGGGCCCATGCCGTTCATGCTCTTCCCGCCCAACGAGGAGAGATACTGGGTGGTCTACGCGAAGAACGCCGGGCAGTAATCTCGAAAAAAAGCATGGCTTCGGCAGGTCCAAATTTGCAAATTGAACCTGAATGTCAATAGCGGCTTGCACGAAATTTTGGGTTCAGGTTGCAAACCTGAACCCGCAGAGGAGCACGGAAAAAGATAAATTCCAATCACATGGATATGTGAATCTTTATCGCTCTTATAAAAAACGAGACAGAGTAATCCTTATTCCACCTTGTACCTGAGGTAGCACTCACCAACAGGACCGGGCTTCTCGCTCCCCGTGAGCTCGACGTGTGCTTTCAACCCCTTGCCCATTGCCGACTTCACCATCTGGCTTATCGGGCAGTAGCCTTTTCCGCCAGCCTGCCTCAATATCTCGTTGCCCGTGCAGATATCGCAGCCCTTGACATAGAGGGTGGCTGCGCCATCGGCAAAGGAGAGCTCCGAGATGTCCGCGAACCTGAACGGCCCGGTCATCCACGCCTCGAGAGCAGCCTTGAACTCCTCCTTGCCCTCTGGAAGGGCAGAAAGGGTCTTGAGCCACCTGTTGGCAAGAAGCGCGCCTATCCTGGCATTGTACTTCTGTGCGTCATCGCCTAGCGCCTCGAATACAGAGGCGTGATATGCAGCGAAAAACTCCTTTGAGAAATCGTGAGAGGACATGGCTTCCTCCTTGTTTAATAGTTGCGCAATTACTAAATTATCATGATCGCCGGGCCTTTGTCAAGGGCGAGCTTTGTATGGAACAAAGGGCGCAAACGTGATACCTTGAGTTATCCCTTTCGAGCACCTTCAGGCCGCAGATGAAGCCATCCGTAGACTATAAGCACCTCGCGATCGTCATTGCCGCGACTGTCCTGCCGCTCCTGCCGTTTCTCGACAAGGCCTTTCACATTGACTCCCCGCTCTTTCTCTGGACCTCAAAGCAGATTTTGAAAGAGCCCTGGGATTTTTACGGTTTCACCGGCAACTGGTTCGGCCTCACTGACCCGGCCCATGTCTTCATAAAAAACCCTCCCCTGGCAGGCTACTACATAGCTCTCGTTGCACTTATAGCCGGCTTCGACGAGATATATCTGCATATGGCATTCCTTGTGCCTGCCGTGGCAGCGGCGCTCGGCACATATATGCTCGCGCTGAGACTTACCGAAAGGCCGCTTGCGGCCGCGCTCGTCACTGTTGCCTCGCCCGCGTTTCTCGTCACCTCGACCTCGGTTATGTGCGATGTAATGATGCTAAGCTTCTGGGTGTGGGCCGTCCTTTTCTGGATGAAGGGGCTCGATGAGGACAGGCCATTTTATCTGGCGCTCGGCGCGTGCCTTGTCGCGCTCGCCAGCCTTACGAAGTACTTTGGCATGAGCCTCATCCCGCTCCTAGCCCTCTATTCGGTCCTCAAGGGGAGAAGAGGGATAAGATCGTGCCTCTTTCTCCTCATCCCCATAGCCGTCCTCGCTGGCTATCAGTTTTATACGGAGGCCTTGTACGGAAGGGGCCTCCTGCTTGACGCCTCGTCCTATGCAACCGGCTTCAGGGAAAAGACCGGCGCAGGGTTGATTGAAAATGCCTTTGTCGGGATCGTATTCAGCGGGGGCGCCTTGATAGCGGCCATCTTTTTTCTTCCGCCTGTATGGGGCCTTAAGGCGGTCATCATGGCATCAGGTGCGGCATACGCATGGTGGAAAGGCGATTTCGGCGCCATCGATATATTCTCATTCGGCTTTACATGGGGCTACTTGGCCCAGCTCGCGCTCTACTGGGCAGCCGGGGCCGGGATAGTCGCACTGGCTGTTCACGACCTCATGAAAAGGAGAGGTGCCGAGTCCGCGCTCCTTGCATTGTGGGTATTTGGCACGCTCTTTTTCGCCGTATACGTGAACTGGACCATAAACGCCAGGTCCTTGCTGCCAATGGTCCCTGCCGCTGCCATCCTTATGCTGAGGGCCGTAGAAGGGGCAGGCCCCTGGGCAAAAAGGCTCTACATCCCGGTCGCGATATCATTTGTCCTCTCGTTCTGCGTTGCGTGGGCTGACTTCAGCCACGCCCAGAGCGCCCGAGCCGCGGCGAGCGAGATATCGGCGCGGTTTCAGGAGGATGGCAGGACCCTCTGGTTTCGCGGCCACTGGGGCTTTCAGTATTACATGGAGGGGCTCGGGGCGAGGCCCTTTGATTTCGAGGCACGCATAAGCCCCGGAGAGTTCATAATAGTCCCTGATAACAACACCGGTAAAAAGAGGCTCTCCGAATCGTTCCATCTCGTCGATGAGATACGGGTCCCTCCGAGGCTCTTGAGCGCCATGAACCATGACTGCGGCGCAGGCTTCCATTCAAACATCTGGGGGCCCCTTCCCTTTGTCTTTCATCCGGACTGCGACGAGGGCTACCGCATATACATGAAAGCCTCGCCCTGAATCCGGGCCGCCCTGCCCGCAGGTTGCCGGAATACGCCTGTTAAGCTATCTTTATCCCATGAGGATATGGGACTTAGAAACTGAGCTACTCTGCGACAGGCATCTCCTGGGTGAGCACAATGAACTGCACGCGCTCTGGAATATCATCAATATGGGGCTAAAGGGCTTCTCCAGCCACCCTGAGACAAGGAGATGGCGCGGCAAGCTGAAGGCGCTCTACCTGAGGCACGAGCAGGAGGCCGTTGAGATGAAAAGACGGGGCTTCAGGCACTCAAGCCCGCTCGATGAGGCGCTCGCAACTGGAAAGGCAACTCAGGACGAGCTCAAGGACCCGATCGATGTGCAGGAGAGGCTCCTCTCTGAAAGGGACCATGATTGCAGGGAACGGATAATGAGATATAAGGCCGGTCAGCATGGCTCATCGGCTTAATGGGACTGTGGGCCGTGAATAAAGTTCACGTTTATCTTCCCCTGCCTGCTCTTTCCGTGATAAGAATACGGTACTCAACCGCATCAAAATCGCTCAATTATTCCATGGAATAGCCGAAGAGAATGAAAGCTTTCCGCGCCTGGCGGCATTGTGACATACGTCACGCTCAGGGCGGCGTAACTCCCAAATTTGCCTTGACTTTCCAGGAGGCAAGGGGTAAGTTCTGGATTGAAAACGCATAAAAGAAAAGGGGGCCTGTGATGGCAAAACGGATACTTCTGGCAGACGATTCCATAACCATCCAGAAGGTCATCTCGATAACTTTCGCCGCCGAAGATTATGAGCTCGAAGTGACCGGGGACGGCGAAGCCGCGCTCAAAAAGGCGAGGGAGGCGAGGCCGGACCTCATAATGGCAGACGTGGCAATGCCGGGCAAGAACGGCTACGAGGTCTGCGAGGCTGCCAAGAAGGACCCTGCCTTGAAGGGCGTTCCTGTGCTACTGCTTGCAGGCACCTTCGAGCCCCTTAACAAGGAGGAGGCCGCAAGGGTAGGTGCTGATGAGAGCATCGTAAAGCCGTTCGAGTCACAGGAGTTGCTCGACAAAGTACGGGAGCTCCTTTCCCGCTCAGCAGCATCAGAGGCCCCGATGGCCGCTGGAGCGGCAGCTGCTTCCGACGCATCGGATATTTGGTCCGCGGGGGACTTCCTGAGCGCGCCCGAGGAGTTCGAAGAGAAGAAAGATGATGCCGGTTCAACTGACCTCGATTTCCTTTCTTCAGGCGGCCTTTTTGAAGAGGACTTGAGCAAAGGCCATGACTTCATGGAGGCTGGCGGGTTTACAGACCTCGTCATAGGCGACGACGAATTGAAGCCTGACGCAGGCGTCAAAAAGACAGAGAGCGCGCCCTTTGAAGTCGAGCGCTTTGAGGCCTTTCAGAAGGACGACTTCAATACCGAAGCCCCTTTTGAGCCTACCTTCAAGATAGATTCGTTCGATACCTTCAACGTTGACGACAGCAAGGCAGAGCCTGCTGGGGCGGCTAATGAGATTTCCGACCTGATAGAAGAGCCTGTTGAGGTCGAGCCCATAAGGCCGGAAACAAAGCGGGGCGAGGCAACAAGGCCCTTCTGGGAGGAGGCGTCGCCATTTGGGAAGGCAGAGGCCCTGAAGGAAGAGCAGATTGCCGAGCCTGACCTTCTTGAGATACCTGAAGAGGTCATGGACGCAGAGCCACAGCCCGCGTTAAGCAGGGCAGAGGAGATGCTCTTCAGAGACCAGCAGCGGGGCATGCGCGAGAGGACAGGGGAGCCCGCGAGGGCAGAGGCCAGGATCTCTGAGGAGGACGTGAGAGAGGCGGTTGAGCGCGCGGCAGAGAGGGTGGAGGAGCGCCTGATAGCCGACCTCAACATGAAGCTCAGGAAGGCAGAGGCCCAGGTCGCCGAGGCCATAGAGAAGAGCGCGGCCAGGGTCGAGGAGAGGCTCAAGTCGGAAGTTAACGCGAAGCTCTCAAAGCTCGATTCTCTCGTTGCCGAGGCTGCCGAGAAGGCTGCCGCGAAAATGGAGGAGAGGCTGAGGTCAGAGCTTGCTTCGAGGCTCGAGAAGAGCCT
>CAZDUP010000048.1:885-11067 GCA_964508625.1 uncultured Thermodesulfobacteriota bacterium | reverse complement strand
ACGTACATGTTGATGGAAGCTATGGTGTTCTGGAACTTGTTCTTCCTGTCCAGCACTATTATGGGATAACGCAGCTCCTTAACGCCGACCTTGTCTATCGCTATGCGCCTGTAGTCGGGCTCGGCCTGAACGTCCCTCAGCTTTTTCCTGGCCATCCCTTTCCTTTCCCTATTCGTAGTATGCGGCAGCGGCATTCTCAGACTCCCAGACCCTGACCTTCGAGACGCTGACGTTGCCGTCGTCGAGGCGCTTCTTTAGCTCCGCGTAGATATGCCTCGCTATGTTCTCAGCGGTCGCGTTCTCACTGTCAAAGGGCGTGACCTCGTTGAGGTACTTGTGGTCGAGCCGGTCGATAACTGCCCTTGCCTTCTCGCGGAGCGACTTGAAGTCGAGGGCCATGCCCACCTCGTCGAGCCTTTCGGCCCTTATCTCGACCTCTACCTTCCAGTTGTGGCCATGGAGGTTCTCGCAAGCCCCCTGGTACCCGCGCAGGTTGTGAGCCGATGAGAAATATGAAGTTATAGTAAGCTCATACATCCCTTCAGTTTATCATATCCGAATGCATTGAAATCAAGGGGAATTCCAGAGGGCGCCAATATTGCTTGACACCGGTATCCTCAAGCGGATATCCTGAGGCGATGCCCCGGGCATTGAGTCTATCTGGAAACGGGCTTAAAGCCTTGAGAATCGCACGTTTTTTTAGCTGCTTCGCCATTTCCGCCATGCTCCTGGCGGCCCTCCCCTGCCCTGCAACCGGGAGCGTGGGAAGAGATGCGTTGAAGGCGCCGGAGGCGCCTGGCACTGGCATTTCCCTCAAGGGGGACAGGACCGTATTCGACCTCTCCCACGGGCAGGCAGGCTCTCCGGCCCAATCCGGACCACTGGATTATAGCCTGTTTTACCAGACCGTGCTCTCAAAGGGCGGAAACGTAGAGTTCAACTTCAACCCCGTGAGCCCGCATGGCCTCACGGGCGTCAGTACATACATAATACCCGGGGCAGAGAGGCGCTTCACGGCCGACGAGGTCTCTGCAATCGTGGACTTTGTCGGAAACGGCGGCAACCTCATCGTTCTTGTACGCTCCTCAGGGCCCGTGGCAGAGCTTACGAACGCGTTCGGGATAGCTGTCTCGAACTTCAAGATAAACGAGAAGTCCGGAAACATCGGCAATGAGGCGCAGAACTTTTCTGTGAGCAACTTCTGGCCCCACCCCGTGACCAGGGGCCTCGAGCAGATAACGGTATACGGCGCATGGGCCGTGCTCGCGGAGAACGGCGCGCTGGCCGTGGCAACGACGTCAGGCTATGCGTGGGTTGACCTGGACGAAGACTGCGCTCAGGGCCCGTCAGACCCGGTCCAGACTTTCGGCGTCATAGCAATAAGGGAGGCCGGCAGGGGCAAGGTGGTAGTGGTCTCGGACAACTCCCCGTTCCTCAACAGGAACCTGATCGAAGCCGACAACAGGAGACTTGCCGAAAACATCCTCAACTGGTTCAAATAAAGGGCTACCTCAAGGTCACATTGAACGCGGGCCCCTGGCCCCCTGAAACCACAAGAAAGGCCTTATGAAAAAGACGATACTTCTATTTGCCGCCCTCTCAGCGCTCATGCTATATCCTTTTACCAACGTGCAGGCCGCTGCCACCCAGAAGCCCGCAGCCAAAAAGGCCGCGCCCAGGGCGGCCGCGCATACCGTGTTCGACTTCTCCCATGCCGAGATATTCTCGCCTGTTGCCAATGGCGAGCTCGACTATACCTCTTTCCATGAGATGATAAAGGCATCCGGCGTGACCACTACCGTGAACACCGATACCATAACCTCAAAGAGGCTCTCCGGCGTCAAGACCTACGTAATAGCAGGCCCGGCAATGGGCTTCACCGAGCAGGAAGGCACGGCCCTCAGGAACTTCGTGAACAACGGCGGCAACCTCCTGATACTTGCGCATATCGCGCCCCCTGTCGCCCCTATCACCAACATGTTCGGGATACTGATATCCAACTTCGTCGTCGGCGAGCAGACGAACACCATCGATGGACGTGCCCAGGACTTTTTCGTGACGAAGTTCAGCGAGCACCCCGTGACCTCCGGGGTAGAGAAGGTAGCTGTCTACGGTTCATGGGGCCTCATGGCCGAGCCCAAGGCCGGGAGCAGCACGGCCCTTGTGGCCTCGACCTCTGACAAGGCCTTCGCCGACCTCAACAGGAACAGGGCCCTGAACGAAGGCGAGCCTGTACAGGAATTCGGCATAATAGCAACAGGCGGGCTCGGCAAGGGCAAGGTGGTCGTGGTGGCTGACGACGCGCCGTTTACAAACAAGTTCCTCGGGCAGGCTGACAACAGGAAGCTCGCGGCTAACATCATAGGGTGGCTCAAGTAGCTTCATGGCTGGCATCTGGCGCTTCTTTTCATCGGTCTATCTCACGATAGTCCTTGCGATAGCGATATGCGCGGTCTCTGCATGGGGGTCTATCATCTCCATGCAGAACCCGCAGCTCTTCAGGGCCTTTGACCAGGAGGTGCTCTTTCCGCTCCTCCTTTCGCTCGGCACCAGGTATTTAAGCCTTACTCTCTGGGTATGGGCGCTCATCGTCCTCACAGCCGTCTTCGCCGTCAACACGGTCGTCTGCACCATAGACAAGGTGCTCTCCATAGTCAAGAACAGGCGTCCCTGGCAGGCCTTCTTTCCCCACATAGTCCACATAGGGTTTCTCATCGCCCTCCTCGGGCACCTCGTCGGGAGCGTCTGGGGCTTCAGGAGCTACGGCCACGTGCTGCACCAGGGAGAGGTGATATCCGTGCCCAACGAGCCTGGCCTTTACGTGCGCCTCGACGGCACCGAGGTGAAGACAATGCCGTCGGGCGAGCTCGATTACTTGAAGACCAGCCTCACGCTCCTTGGTGAAGACAACTTGCCCGTGCGCTCCGGCGCGGCTGGTATAAACAGCCCGCTCATCTACAAGGGCATAGCCTTCTATCATTTTGACCAGGGCGAGCAGCCCACCGGCCTTGTTCTCGACGTCAGCGGAGCCGAGGTCAGGGCAGAGCTCGAGGGGACGTTCACCGCCTCTGACGGCAGCGCGTTCAGGATGGGCAGCATATACCCTGACTTCGCGCTGGACGAGAGAGGGCAGCCGTACAACAGGTCCGACCAGTTCGCCAACCCGCACATCGAGATACTCACCGCGGACGGCACGCCAGCCTTCCTCGACCTCTCGGGTCCTGGGCCTGGCGTGCGCCTCGGCGGGCATACCATAACTTTAAGGGATTACATCTACAGCCCGTACGTTGTCCTCACCATAAACAAGGACCCGGGCATAATCTTCATAATCGCAGGCTCCATAGTGCTGGTTGCGGGCATGGTCCTCCTCCTGTTCTTCAGGGGAGAGAGGGCTGAGCTCGTACGGAGGCCGGGCGGCCAGGAGAGGGCAAATTGATACAGGAGCTTTTGATACTGTTATTCTGGCTGGTGCTCATCATAATCGCGGCCGAGATATTCACGAACGCAATTGAGTCGCTGGGCGCCAAGCTCAAGTTCTCGGAGGGGGTCACAGGCAGCATATTCGCGGCCGTCGGCACTGCCCTGCCCGAGACAATGGTGCCGCTCGTCGCCATCTTCGGCGGCAGCTCCGCTCACGTGCGCGAAGAGGTAGGCGTCGGCGCCATACTCGGCGCTCCGTTCATGCTCGCCACCCTCGCCATGTTCCTCATCGGAGTCTCGGTCTGGAAGTTCAAGGCAGGGAGAAAAAAGGACTTCCTCTCGCCCGAGAGGGGCGGCTTCAGGAGAGACATCGAATTCTTCCTATTCGCGTTCACGCTCTCCTTCCTCGTGGCCTTCACGCCGCAGGACTACAGGCTCATACGCGTATTCGTAGCCATACTGCTCGTCATAACCTACTTCTACTACGTGCTCGAGACCGTGAAGGCCTCCGCTGCCCTCGTAAAGGACGGCCACGCCACCGAGGAATCGAAGTCACTCTATCTCGGCGTCATATTCAAGGACCACATGGCGATAGTGGTCCTCCAGCTCATAGCCGCGCTCGGCCTCATCATCGTGGGCGCAAAGGGCTTTGTGCACGAGGTGGAGACCCTCGCCGAGATAATCCGCATACCCGTAATAGCGCTTTCGCTCCTCATAATACCGGTCGCCACCGAGCTGCCTGAGAAGATAAACAGCATCCTCTGGATACGGAAGGGCAAGGACACGATGGCCCTTGGCAACATCACCGGGGCAATGGTCTTCCAGGGGAGTTTGCTTCCGGCCATAGGCATATTCCTCACGCCCTGGACGCTCAACGTCACGGTCGTGGCGAGCTGCACGATCACCATCGCAGCCGGGGTCTGGCTCTACTTCCTGGCCATGCGCGTCAAAAAGCTTACCCCGGCCCTCTTCATATTGAACGGATTTCTATACCTCGCCTTCGTCTACATTGCCCTCACAGCCGGAAGGGCATGACGCCCCAATATACCTAAAGAGCGTCAGAACACAGCAGACCAAGGCGCGACGATGTTGAGGAATGAGGCGTACTCTTTGTGTACGTCGCAATGACGAAACGAGGAGCAACGCAGGTATGCGAAGTTATGACGCTCTTCATGTTAAATGGCTCCTTCTTGCAACGCGTCCTCAATTTTTGCCATCGATCGCCGTGGCCGTCGGCCTCGGCGCATCTGCCGCATGGCATGAGACCGGCTCATTCAATACCGCCGCATTCTCCATAACCATGCTCGCCGCGCTCTGCTACCACGCGGGCATGAACGTGCTTAACGACTACTTCGATTCAAGGATCGGCGCTGACGCATTGAATGAGAACCCACTCACGCCCTTTGCGGGCGGCAGCAGGTTCATCCAGAAGGGCATACTCACAGCCAAAGAGACACTCGGCCTCGGTGTCGCGCTCGTCGCGGCCGGGAGCGCGGCAGGCATATACCTGGCCATTACCACAAGCCCGCTGCTCATCATTATAGGCCTTACCGGCCTCGCTTCAGGTTACTTCTACTCTGCGCCACCGCTATTCCTCGCAGGCAGGGGCCTTGGCGAGATCACCGTGGGGCTGAACTTCGGCCTCCTTACGGTCATGGGCTCGCACCTTGTCCAGACAGGGACTATAACGGCGTACTCAGCCTTTGTATCCCTGCCCCTCACCTTTCTCATAGCCGCCATCCTCTATATAAACGAGTTCCCTGACCATGAATCGGACAGTGCTGCGGGAAAGAGGAACATCGTCGTCCGCCTCGGACCGGAGAGGGCAAAATGGGGGCTCGCGCTCTTTTTCCTTGCCGCGTACGCGTCCATCATTTATGGCGTCTTCTCAGGCGCCCTGCCGATGAGCTCGCTTATAGCCCTTCTTACGGTGCCGCTTGCGATTTCGGCTGTCCTCGGCCTCATGAAAAATTACGAGGGCGCACAATCGCTTGTCCCTGCCATCAAGGCCACGATAGCCGCCCACCTCGCCACAGGCCTTCTCCAGATTATTTCGAATTTTTTCTGAATCATTCCCTGCCCCCTTGACACCGGAAGACCCCGTCCCTATCCTTTAATTAACATCGGGAAGCATTGATTTGACCGTACGAAAGGAGGCTTGCATGGCACTGGACAAATGGAACCCCTTGAGAGAGCTCGACGCGATGAGGAGGGAGATGGACAGGATATGGGAGGACATATTCCCCCCGAGAAAGGCCGACCAGCCGTGGAGAAGGCAGGGCGCGCCCGAGACGCAGGCTACCGCCTCTCCGGCCATTGACATAATAGACAGGAACGAAGAGCTTGTCGTGAGGGCAGAGATGCCCGGCGTTCCCAAGGACGGCATAGACGTCTCGTTCCAGGACAGCACACTGACCCTGAAGGGTGAGATAAAGGAAGACGCCTCTGCGAAAGAAGGCAACTACAGCTACTCGGAGAGGAACTACAGGTACTTTTTGCGCTCAGTCAACATTCCGTTCAAAGTGCGCCAGGAGGGCATAAAGGCGAGCCTCAAGGACGGCGTGCTGAGCGTACACCTGCCTAAGGTGCTCGAAGAGCAGCCGAAGAAGATAACGGTGGACGTATCGTGACAGGCGGGCGCCCGCAATGGCGCCCTTAACCAAAGCCGGAGGGCCTTTGCCCCGCCTTTTGAATACCAGCAGACCAGCTTCAAAACCAATCAGAAAAAAAACCTATCCCATAGCTCTATGAAGTGCCATCCGGCCCAGGTCGTCCGGGGTAGCGGTCCACACCGCTATCCCGAGCCTTTTTGTGAGCACGAGCAGCCTCTCAAGGAACCGCTCATCATTCTGCTCCTCCATTATCAACAGGATTCCCGGCGACTTTCCCGTTGCGTGACCGTAATAGAGCGCCTGGCCTACTGCCTCTGCCCATTTGTCGGCAAAGTCCACCTCTACGGCATGAGTGGCCGTTAGACAGTCTACCCTGGTCCTGTCAGGCAGGACTATCTCAGCTACACCTCCGGCGCTCGCGCACCACTCGGCCTGATAGGCCCTCTCAGGGCTAACCCTGGCAATGGCAACGCCTGGCAGCAGAAAGAGCATTATGAGAAGTATGGCCCTCTTCATATCCTTATACCGGAACGGCAGCTTGCCGGTCCGCGTGTTATGGGCTATATTCTTGTACGGCTGTTCCTGGTCGTGGCCTGAGAGGAAATCTGGACGGATGGGTTGCGGGATGCCAGCCGATTATAGCACGGTTTTTTGAAAACGGGGGCTAAGGGGAAAGATGGAGAGGACAAAGGCCGAAAGGCTCGCTGACTACGCCCTTGGCTTGAGCTTCAAGGAGCTGCCAGCAGAGGTCGTCCATGAGGCAAAGAGGAGGCTCATCGACTCCTTTGCCTGCATGCTCGGCGCATACGACTCTCCTCCGGCGAGGGCTGCGATCTCTTCTGCCCCTGAGGTCTCTTCAAAGCCCTCTTCCTTTATCCTCGGCTCAAGGCAGCCCACCACGCCCGATCACGCCGCATTCACAAACGGCATACTCGTAAGATACCTCGACTTCAATGATACATATCTTTCAAAGGAGCCTGCCCACCCCTCTGACAACATGGCGGCAGCGCTCTCTGCGGCAGCCGCTTCCAAAAAAAATGGTAGCGACCTTTTGACCGCCATTGTCGCGGCCTACGAGGTGCAGTGCAGGCTCTGCGATGCGGCCACGCTCCGCACAAGGGGCTGGGACCATGTGGCATACGGGGCCTTCTCCGCAACTGTCGCAGCCTCGATGCTGTTGGGCCTTTCAAGGGAAGAGTTCATGAATGCCATAAACATCGCAGGCACCATCTCCCCTGCGCTCCGCCAGTCAAGGGCAGGAGAGCTGTCGATGTGGAAGGGCTGCGCATTCGCGAATACGTCCAGGGACGCCATCTTCGCCGCCCTCATGGCAAAGTCCGGCATCACCGGCCCTGCGCCCATATTCGAAGGCGTCTTCGGGTTCGAGAAGACCGTATCAGGGCCCTTGGAGCTTGCGTCGCGTTTTGGAGGAGAGGCAGGAGAACGGTTCAAAATACTGGATACGTACATTAAATTCTACCCTGCCGAGTACCATTCCCAGAGCGCAATAGGCGCGGCCATCGAGCTGCTTGACGGCCTCGAAGAGACCGATGAGATCGAATCTGTTGTTGTCCGCACATTCGGCGCAGCATACGAGATAATAGGCACAGGTGTTGAGAAGTGGCGGCCGAAGACAAGGGAGACGGCAGACCACAGCCTGCCCTTTCTCGTTGCAGCGGCCCTCAAGGACGGCAGGGTCAACCTCGCGACATATTCCGAGCGCATGGAAGACGACGACCTCATCGACTTCGTGCAAAAAATAAAGGTCGTGACGGACGCGGACCTCGACAGTATGTACCCGGAGTCAATGCCGAACAGGGTCGAGGTCACGCTCTCATCCGGAAGGATGCTCTCCAGAGAGCAGATATATCCCAAGGGCCATCCAAAGAACCCGATGACAGACAGGGAGCTCGAAGAGAAGTTCGGCGATCTCGGGGGCTGGTACATAAACGACGTCAACAAGGCCCTTTCAAAACTATGGAAGGCCGAAGAGCTGAGCGTCGAAGAGATACTCGGCATCTTCATGAGATAATGGCCAAAAACATCCTTTCCATAAAAAAGCGCGGCGCCCTTGCCATACCCGGGGCCTTCAACGCTGCCTCTGCACTGCTCATAGAGAAGGCGGGCTTTGAGTCGGTCTATGTATCTGGTGCAGGCCTCTCAAACTCGAATGGGCTGCCGGACGCAGGGATCCTTTCAATGGAAGAGGTGGCGCGCCTCTCCTCTTTCATAATCGAGGCAACGAGCCTGCCTGTTATAATAGACGCTGACACCGGCTTCGGCGGCCCGGCAGAGGCGGCCAATACTGTCAGGGCCTTTGAACAGGCTGGCGCTTCGGCCATGCAGATAGAAGACCAGGAGTTTCCAAAAAGGTGCGGACACCTGCCAGGGAAGAGCGTGATACCTGAGGCAGAGTTCGTCGAGAAGATACGGGCCGCGATAAGCGCGCGCTCGTCAACTGACTTTCTCATCATAGCCCGTACAGACGCGAGGGCAACGAGCGGCCTCGACGAGGCCATAAAGAGGGCCAATGCATACATCAAGGCAGGCGCTGACATCATCTTCCCGGAGGCGCTGGAGACAAAAGAAGAGTTCATCGACTTCGCCCGCGCCGTGAAAGCGCCTCTCATGGCTAACATGACCGAGTTCGGAAAGACGCCCTACATAGGGCTGGATGAGTGGAGTGAAATGGGTTATTCTTTTGTACTCTTCCCCATGACGCTCTTCAGGGCAGGCATGAAGGCGATGGAAGATGCGCTCTCGGAGCTCAAGCAGAAGGGTACGCAGAAGGGCATGCTCGAGAGGATGCAGACAAGGGATGAGCTATACAGGCTCCTGAGATACGACATGGACGGGCAGCATGGACGAAAAAGCTGAAGAGTGTTTCAACTGCAAGCACTTTTATGTCACCTGGGACGAGTTCTTTCCGAGGGGATGCAAGGCCCTCAAGTTCAAGAGCCGCGAGATACCTTCTGCTGTCGTAAAGAGGTCATCTGGCATGGAATGCCAGATGTTCGAGCCGAAGATGCAGGGAAAAAAGCAGGGTAATTAATATAAACAGAGGGAGAGAGATGGGGCTTCTTGACAAGGTCGATCCTTTCGCGGTGCTGAAGGCCGCGCTTGCTCACGGCGGAGAGTACGCTGACATATACGTCGAGGAGACGGCCAACACCTCGATAGTGGCTGAAGAAAAGCGGATAGAGAAGGTCATAACAGGCAGGGACCGTGGCGCAGGCGTCCGGGTGATAGCCGGTCTCAAGACCTATTTCGCGTATACCAACGACACCTCTGAAAAGGGGCTCATTGAGGCAGCAGCGGTCGTTGCCAAGGGCGTGCGCAGGGGCGAGGCAACGGTCAGCATAAACCTCAAAAAAAAGGAGATAGCCCCGGGCTTTGAGGTAAAGCGCCGCCCGGCAGAGGCAGGCGTTGACGAGAAGGTCGCGCTGGTGAACAGGGGGCAGGAGACGGCCTGGGCATTTGATAAGAGAATACGGCAGGTAAGGGTCGTCTATGGCGACGGGGCAAGGAAGGCCGCAATCGTGAACTCTCTGGGAGAATGGGTCGAGGAGGAGAGGAACTCCCTTCTCTTCCTCTGTAACGCCGTCTCGGCCGAGGGCGACTCCATCCAGACAGGATACGAACCTTTAGGCGGACTCATGGGCCTCGAGGCATTTGAAGAGACGCCGCCCGAAGAGATAGCCGAGAGAGCTGCAACGCGCGCCATAATGATGCTCGGCGCACGGAGGGCGCCCGGCGGCAAGATGGCGGTCGTGCTCTCCAGCGAGGCAGGAGGAACCATGATACACGAGGCGGTTGGCCATGGCCTCGAGGCTGACCTCGCGCTCCAGAACCTCTCGGTCTATTCAGGCAAGATAGGCCAGCGGGTAGCAAGCGAGCTCGTAACGGTCCTCGACGACGCTACGATACCGCATAAGAGGGGCTCTTTCTTTTTCGATGACGAGGGCACTCCGGCAGAGCGGACCATTCTGGTCGAGAACGGGATACTCAAGACCTATATGTGCGACAGATTGAATTCGATGAGGTCAGGGCTGAAATCCACGGGCAACGGCAGGCGCGAATCCTACCACCACAGGCCCATACCGAGGATGACCAACACCATCATAGCTCCGGGCAAGCATAGCCCCGAAGC
>CAZDUP010000048.1:0-875 GCA_964508625.1 uncultured Thermodesulfobacteriota bacterium | reverse complement strand
GAATCCATAATAAAGTCCCTGGACAAGGGTCTTTTCGTGAGAAAGATGGGCGGCGGACAGGTCAACACCGTAAACGGGGACTTCGTATTCGAGGTGACAGAAGGCTATCTCATAGAGAACGGCAAGGTGGGCGAGCCAGTGCGCGGCGCAACGCTCACTGGCAACGGCCCTGACATACTCATGAAGATAGACATGGTCGGGGACGACCTCGGGTTCGGCATAGGCACATGCGGCAAGGACAGCCAGGGCGTGCCTGTGTCGGACGCGCAGCCGACGCTTAGGATACCGGAGATAACGGTCGGGGGAGAGGCGAAGTAGGACCTCCTCTGCATAACTCATGACATGGTATTACGTTTTGACAATTTCAAAGTTTTTTGTTATTAAGCACTGGACTGTTCTTTGAAAATCGAGCTTTAGTTGTGCGCAGACTATGGTCGGTTACACCGCGCAGACGGCCGGCGATTATCTCTTGTCGGTTGTGAGTTGTGCGCAGACTATGGTCGGTTACACCATAGGGGAACGAATCGTGAAATCCCGCATACGTTGTGAGTTGTGCGCAGACTATGGTCGGTTACACCGCGCCCGTGGTCAAGTCCGTCGCGAGCCTCGTTGTGAGTTGTGCGCAGACTATGGTCGGTTACACCCACTGGGCGGGGGTTTACGGCTGCCTTGGAGTTGTGAGTTGTGCGCAGACTATGGTCGGTTACACCTCCTCCGGGTCAAGGTCCTCTCCGCTGAAGGTTGTGAGTTGTGCGCAGACTATGGTCGGTTACACCCCACGAACTGCGCTTCGGTCAACACAGACGTTGTGAGTTGTGCGCAGACTATGGTCGGTTACACCCAAGTCGAGCGTGGTTGAAATGCCGCCGATGTTG
>CAZDUP010000047.1:0-11086 GCA_964508625.1 uncultured Thermodesulfobacteriota bacterium | reverse complement strand
TGAAAGCCTTCCTCATCTCCGGGATATTATTGACGCTTATAAGGACCTTCCCTTTCGTCCTTCTGGCCACGTCGGCCAGCAGCTCGTATTGCTCGAGGCCGAACTCGACTCCATATCCCTCTGTACCCCAATAGGGCGGGTCGCAGTAAAAGAACGTGTGCTCGCGGTCATACTTCTCGATGCATTCCCGCCAGCTCAGGTGTTCTATGAAGACCCTTGAGAGTCTTATATGTGCCTCGCTCAACTCCTCCTCGATGCGCAGAAGGTTGAGCCTGGCCGGTGAGGTCGTGGCCGTACCGAACGACTGGCCTCGGACCTTGCCACCGAATGAGAGCCGCTGCAGGTAATAGAACCGCGCGGCCCTTTGTATGTCCGTGAGCGTCTCGGGCGGGGTATCCTGAAGCCATTCATAAATTTTACGGCTGGTCAGGGCCCATCGGAACTGTCTTAGAAATTCGTCAAGATGGTGCTGGACCACCCTGTAAAGAGTGACCAGGTCGAGATTCACGTCATTCAGGACCTCGACCTTAGAGGGGTCCTTCAGGAAGAAGAGCGCGGCCCCTCCAGCGAAGGGCTCGCAATAGCAGGTGTGAGAAGGGAATAAGGGAAGGATATTCTTTGCCAGGCGGCCTTTACCGCCTATCCAGGGAATAATGCTCATGAGCGCACCTCCTAATCAAATTAGGTTTGATTTTTGGGGTTTCGCCCTGCTACATTAATTCCGCCCCGTACGGGGGACGGCGGATGGTAGCGGGGTAACCCGTCCTGTGTGAAGACACAGGGTTTAGGGAGGTGCGAACTCCCTGGACTGCCGTCCGCTTATATTATGTCTACGTCCGCGACCGTAAAAGTCACCGTTTTGGCCCAATGCTCTGCGCCGGAAGCGAGCTTGGCCCAACCCTTCCACTCCCAATTACCTGCCACATTAAGGAATCCGGTTTCTACGATATGCCGAGCCTTTCCATCGTTTCCATCCGTTGAAAGGACCACCTCCTGAAGGCTCTTCTTTTTATTGATTTTGGTCCCGTCCGGCTTTCTGAAATAGAAGATAATCTCCGCCGCATCGCCGATCGGAAGAGGTCCTACATAGACGAGCTTTCCATCGACTTCCTCGTAATCGCTGAACTTGAGCTCGAGAACTGTCCCTTTATCTCCCTTATGAATCATTAGGTCGTCTCCACTTCAGCTATGATTTTCCGCACGATAATTGCTTCCAACGAAAGTACTTCCAACGGTATGGGCTGTGCGCCCGGAGCAGGTAGTAGAGGGTCAGCCCAGGCCGGGTCGGCATTCGTCGGGTCGCTCCATTTCGGTCCCACCATTACTGACACCCCGTGAGATCGAATACGACGCCGGTCCTGTTGCCGTTAGAGTCCACTGTAAAGGTAATCCTGTTCCGGGAGTCGCCCAGGTCCCTCAACTGAATCGAGGTGGTCGCGCCGCCTGTTGCCTTGCCTATATGGCGTGCGGTCAACATGCAGAGGACCTGGCGCATGGTGTAGCTGCCCTCGATTGTGTCGTTGAGGATCGAATCCACGGCCGAGGTAGAGAGCGCAGCCACGTTCACTTCGCCGCTGGCGTTTGTGGCCAGCTTATTCGCCGGGGTCACAAGGACCTGCTCGGCAGGGCCCTGGCCAGCGGCATAGGCACCCACGGTCACGTTGCCGGTGGCCTGTCTCGAGCTCACCGCCGCGTCGAGGTTCGGGGCCTCGCTCGAGGTAATCGCGCCTGCGGCTATCTTTGCGGCTGTAATGGCGTTGTCTGCCAGGGTTACATCCATGCTCGGGGTATTTGTAACCGGTGTGGCCTCTGTGCCGTCTATGCCGAGCCTGTAACGAAGCTGCTCGCGCTCTTCGACCGTCCAATCCGAAGCCCCGCCACCGCCGCCGGTCCACGCAGCATCGCCCCTGTCGCGTATGGCCTCCAGGGAATCCGTATCGGCATTGAACGCCCCGCCAGTGTTCTTCTGCGCTATTCGCGTGAGGTCGATATTCGCGCCCAGGGACCCCTTTATGTTCGCCTGGAGCGCGTCCAGCGTGGTCACGGTGCCGCTTATGGAGTAGCCCGCCTTATCGCTCACAGTGCCTGCAGTGACTGCGCCCCCGCCCGTGATAGCGAGGCTGGAAAAGTTCGTCGGGAAGGTCTGAGTGAGCGAATACCCGGTCTTATCGTTATTGGTGGTGACCGTGCCGACCGTGGTGCCCACGGCCTTGAACCGCGACGGGGCCTTTGCGATGAAGCCTGAATAATCGCCCTCGCCCTCGGCCCAGACGTCGCATTCATCCTCATTGTTCGGACTGAGGGTGTCGTCGGTCGTCACCCTGTAGAAGCCGCCGCCTTCCTCGACCAGAGTATCCCCGCTTTCGTTTATCGTGACAGCCGTGGACTGGCACTGCACCTTCACTGCCAACTCGGAAAAGGTCAGGCCTGTAATGCCGTTGCTCCTTGTCGAGCTGTCGAATACGCCTATCTTGAACGTGTTCGTTGCGCCTATGACCTTATCGAGTCCCCAGGCAGGCCCCGGAATAAGGGCGAGGAGGATTGCAAGGATCGCCAGTTTGCTTTTCATTATCTTCTCCTTGTATGAAATATATTTGACCCACAGCCCCGATTGCTGGATGAACTCGTGTGCCGCGCTCAGCTCGCCGTCAACCCCGTCTATCAGGCGCTCTATTTCGTCCTCTGCGCGGCGCTGAAGGCTCATGTCATTATCGAGGTCGAATGCCATCTACTCGCCGCCTCCGCCTAAACGCCCCTTATTAAATCGCCTGCCCATTTTGGACGGCTGCTTGTATTCGCCGGAACCTTCCTCTGAGTAATAAGATTCTCCCCCGTTCGTGTCATAGACCGTCACCACGCAATATGACCGCCCGTGAGGAAGAAAGTCCGCGCGAACACTGTGCGTGTTGCCTGCAACATGAACAGTGTGGGTATAATTCCCCGGCGACGGCCCGCAATGTAGCCAGTACCCGCCTATCTCTGACGGGTCCAGCGGGCTGCCGTCAACCCTCGTCGTGGGCGCCTCCCAATAAATAGTCACGGCAAACGCCCAGAATATGCTCGCGAACAGCCCTGCCAGCCGCATATGCCTCTCCTTAGCGGACTATGGTGCAGGCTTCGTTGTCCGGCGCGGTGCCGAACTGGTTGCCGGGTTCGATGATGATAATGTCCGGCGTTCCCTGGATGCTATCGACAATTTCCCGCTGTACCTTCCCGCAGACGAGCGTCCACCCGACGTACTGGCCGTTGCCGGTTATGACGCCGGTCTCATCTATCGGAATCCGCCAGGTCGACGTGTTGCCGCTGGATGCCGTAACGGTAATGTCGCTGCTGCCGCCCACGCTCGAGACCGCCACGTCGAGGTTCGGGGCTTCGCTCGAGGTAATGGCGCCAGCTGCTATCTCCGAAGCGCCTATAGCGTCTGCCGCGATCTTTGCGGCCGTGATGGCGTTGTCGGCCAGGCCGAAGTCCGCCTTGTCGGTGAGGGACCTGGTTCCGGCAGCCCAGACATCCGTCGCCGCGGCGGCAGCGATACCCGCCTGCGACCTGGCCTCCGGGTATACATAGGTGCAGAGTACCTCGTCATATACCGTCCTCGTGCCCTGCACGTCCTGTACATCGACGCAGAGCTTCTTCCCGGACTCCGTAACGATGGATGCGTCAATGCTTATCCTGTAGACCCCGTTCCCCCAATGAGTGAGGCTCGCCTGGCCAGAGCCCGGAGGGGCAGAGTCAGTCTGGTTGCCTTCTGAGATAGCGGTACAGGTGCCGTCGTCCTCGTATGCCCAGCAGATGTCTATATCATCCGAAGGGGTCGCGATCGTGAGCGTTGTCTCCCTTGAGCCGTCTGAAATTTTTGAGGGCACATATAGAAACGAGCAGTCCTGATTGACGAAGCACTCCATAAACGCCCAGGCGGGCGATGCGCTAATTAAGAACGCGATTGATGCTGCGATTAATACCCGGATTGACATTGTTCATCCTCCATTTTCCTTCATTATAGGTCCAGAATTGAGTTGCCGTTTGCCCCCAGAGGCCAAGCGTCACGCCTTCCGGCAGCCACGGATAAGTGACTTCATCGGTCTGCAGCGTGTTATTGGCCTCAGTTATCGCGAGATACGTCACTGCGATGGTATTCCCGCTGATCTGGTCTATCTTCATGCGGACCTTGCCCGTGGCAGACTCGACGGGCTCTGTATAAGGCGACCAGCTTACTCCGTCCGCCGACTGGAATATCACGATTTTATCGAGGGACTCGTCTATGGCAGCTACGAAATACAGGTCTCCTCCATAAAATACCTGTGCGTCCTTCAGCATCCATCCGGCATTTGATATGGTTCCAGGGCTGCCCCAAGAAGACCCGTCATAGTAGATGTATTTAAGCGCTGAGCGTTCCTTTGAATTTGCGGCTGGTTTGGTTATATATGCGATGACGGCGGTGCCGTCACCCTTAGAGGCTATGTCAGGAATCTCTTTAGCAGGGAAGGCATAGGTGATATTGCTGTCAGTGACGAGCGAAGAAACAGCCCCCCACTCGCCCTGCTCGCAATATTCATTGGCGCCCGCAGTACACTTTCGTGCCCTGATTATGTCGGAGGTCGAATACCACATTGCCATGAGGTCTCCAGTGGTTGTATTCAAATTCACAAGCTCACCGAAATACCCCACTGGTTGCCCTTCTGCGCCGTCGTCCACCTGATAAAGGCTACCCACCTCTATGCTGTTCGCAGAGGTGCTATTTGCTATATAGAATTTATTGCTCGTTCCGGGACTGTAGCGCACAGAGATATAGACATACCCGTTCTTATCGAGAAGCAACCCAAGCGCATCGGCACCATAATTCGGGTCGCCAGACGGGGTTGAACAAGAGCTAATCGTCGGCGGCGTGCCAGTGAAGCTGCATTTTTTGAGCTTGCCAGCCCCAGTGTAATTGAAGACGATCAACGCGCTCTCATCAGTTGCCAGCTGGATGGACTGTCCTCTAAAATTGTCGCTGGCGGCTGAGATTTCATAGGTGTAGGCCGAACTTGAAAGCCAGTCCGTGCAAGCCGTATCTGCGCTTCGGCGCAGCACGGTCTTGTTGTTGCTCGCGTCGTAATTGGTGCCCACCTTCCAGCAGTAGCCAGAGGACATCTTCACCACAGATTTGTCAGGCGTAAAATAAGCATTTTCAGGGTACTTCCAGGCGGTCGCGGTAATATCGAGCCCGCGCGGCGCAGATAGCCAGGCATCTGTTCCGAGAGTGGCCTTGTTGCCGTCCCAGGCACCCTGAAGCTGGTTGCTATCGTTCCTTACCTCCAGCTTCCATGCGCTCGTGCTTGTGTCGTAGTTGATTAGCCCCCAGTTGGCTTCACCGCCGAGGTCAAGGACCACCTTCAATCCTGGGAACTGGGCCTCCTTATAAGTCGGTATTGTCGGCCATTCGGTACCAACGTTTCTGCTCAGGCCCGATACAAAAAGCTCATAGATATCAAACGTGGACCACTTGCTGAACCGGACGGTATGCTCGTCGCCTACGGGCATCAACACGACCTTACCAGTTTGTTCGAGGGCTTCCAACTCATCGATGAGCAAATCGTGCTCGCCGCCGTAACCACATGTCGCGTCGGCACCATCAAGGCAGTACTCTGACGTGAAGCCAAAAACTCCTGTGCTTACCGCTCTTTGCCCGAATAAGGCATTGGGCGACCAGAAGAATTGAATGGGGTTTGTCTCGGCTCTCCACGAATTCAAGAGCCAATTCAACTGATCCCTGCCATGAGTAGTTTTTAAATCCTTAACAATGCGCGTGGTCTGCCCCGTGCAATTTGTGCATGAAATGTCTTCCGTCATGTCGAGGGCGGTATTGTTAATGACGGAGCTCACGCTGTACCATCTGCCATCGAAGAGAGCCATTGCCCGCGAAGTATTGAAGGCAGGGTCCTCGGCCGTGAAGGTCGTGCCAGTGCAGTTAAGGCGAGATAGATCGGAACCATCTCGCGTGCACGAGGGCTGCACTTCGGGCTCCGCCGCCGCTCCTCCTGTCGCTGTGCAAGAGACGTGGTCTGAGTATTGATTGTTCCCCGAGGCGACGCCTGTTGGGCTGAAGAGTTGCAGATATAGCGAGGTATCCGTATTTGTATCAGGGACCACGCAGGTCAACTCGGTCCAGACGTTGATATTCGATGCCGTATCAGTGACAGAGCATACCTCGGCGCCGCCCGTCATAGATTCCGTTCTGACACGCAAACCTGCCACGCGAGAAGTAGTATTGTCGTCCCGGACCCACGCCTTGCAGGTGTACTCCTCGTTAGCCGTTACTGTTATCGGCTGTTGGGCTATAAGCAGGTTTGTATTTCCGCTGACGTAGTAGGAATAGCTGCCATCATGGGCTTGGGCCGTTGTTCTAAAGCAAGTACCATAATCGCAGGTCCATCCCGTTGTGCCTCCCTCAAAGGAAGGCTCAGTCAAGGTGACGGGGTCTCCGGGCGGGTCAGCGATTGTCTCGCCGTAATAAAACGTATGATCAGTGATGCCCGTCTGCTCTGTGCGTTCACGGACCTGATCAGGGAAATAATGGCTCGATTTGCCCCACTGGAGCTTGTACCAGAATTTTCCCTCGGTCGGGGAGTCGGGGTTACCATACTGCGAATATAGGCGATAGGCCTTCTCGGACGCCTCGCCAGGCCACCCCTGACATACCGTGGCGTTCAACATGATATCGCCAGGCCGCTCGTCTATCATGTTATCGTCGGCCCCCTGAGCCCAGTCGTTGCAGTATTCATGGTCGCTCAAGGTGAAGAGGCTCGGCATAGTATGAAAGAGCTTCCGCCAGTAGGGGTCCTGGTGATAGCTTTTATACATGGAAGCAATGTATATAAAGCTACCCCAATGTGCGCGACCGTAAGCGGTTCCCCAAGCGTATTCCGTAGGGTCGTCTACATAGGGCGTATCTCCTTCAAAGACGAAGAAATCGCATTCTCCTGCGCCCGCGATTGTGTCGGCCACATAGAAGGGCGTCTCCGCAGCCGCCACGCAGCTTGAATAACAGGCTTTGCCTTCTACATCGGAACTGTTGAGCGGTCCCGTTTTAAATGACCCTGTCCCCTCCACGACGTCATCGACCAGAATACTAAAGCTGTAATGCGTGCCCGGTTCGAGGTTGTCGAGGGTAAGCACATTTATATATTCATTCTGCTTGAACTCGAGGTTATCGGCGTAGGTGTACTTTATCGAATTGTTCCCGCAAGAGGGGGCGCACGTAGCTGTTACTGTGCCGGGCCGGTCGAGCTGGAACCAGATTTTCGCCCTTCTTTTTGATGAGTAGCTCGTCGAATCTTCAATCGCGCCTATCCTGTACTCCCATAGCTTGCCCGCTTTATACTCCCACGTCTGCCCGTACTTTATCAGCAGGAGCAGGCCGGTATCGGCCTTGACATTCTCGCTGCCGTCAAGGACCTGAATCTGCCCCATGAAGCCCTCTACGAAGCCCGCCATGCCGCTTGTCGTAGGCGTCACCGTCAGGAACCTGTAATCCACAAATCCCTGCCAGGGTACAAAGGCCGTCCCGCCGCTTTCCGAGAACGTACCCATTGACTGGCCCCAATAATCGATGGCCTTTATAGAATACCCGGCAGGCAGGCCGGTAATCTTTACGCCAAAAGCGCTGTCCAGGGCGTAGTAACGCGCGAGGCCTCCGAAGACATCCGTTGTAGCCGCGTCTTCCTTTATGGAAGAGCCCCATCGCCCGGCCACCTCTATTGCGTTTGCGCTGGAGTCGGTATAGGTCAATACGTCATCGTATTTTCCATGATTCGCGTTCGTAGCAAGCGAGACCACAAACTGCGGGTCTATTGCCCCGGTTACTTTAACAAGCAGAGCCGTCACGTTTGAGACATTTGAGCCCGTAACTTCAGAGCTCGTCGCCAGAGTGGTGGGCACACCATCGTCGTATCTCACCAGCTTTAAGACGGCCTGATTTTGCACGGTAGGGCAGACGACCTGGACCTCGTACCTGTCCCCGTCGTTCTGTATTCTCATAGCGACGGCAAAAAATCCGGTGCTCGCCGTATCACAGTTATTCCATGCGGTAAATAAGCCCAGGTAATATCCCTCATCCTGGCTGTACCCATGCCCTTCCCACATGAATATTTCCTGCCCATAGCCGCCGGGAGAATAACCGTCGGTATCTGAAGACGCATACCAGCTATGTCCATTTGTCGTGTTCGTCTGGCCGAATTTTGTAAAAGTCTCATCAGGGATTAAAACGCCAGCATGGGAAGATACTTCTTCGTCCGTCTCAACGATCGCATAAAGTTGCGTCGCAGTGACGTCAGCTGCCGATTCGCTTAGCACCAATGACATCCCGTTTATTTCAGAAATAGTCCAGGGCGAGCTGGTCGCCGGTGATTCCTCCCAGTCGCATCCATATGATGCATACGGGTCGGTGCCTATGAACCCGGCACGGCGGCTGCACGAATAAGAAGTGCCGCCGATCTGCACGCCTATATTGACAAGGGGCTTGGTGGCCGGATCGTTTTTCACCACCGCGACCACGCCAACGCGCCCAATATTGAAGCCGGTGCCGGTCAGGTCTTCGAGAGCGCAGGCTTTTTCCGTAGTTGTGAGATCGAGAAAGGTCCCATTCCCATCGTCAACACGCTTTTCATCGAGCGTTGGGCAATTGCCCGCGCTCGCTATGCCCTGCGCAACAAGGTAGTCGGATACCACCTTTGCTGCTGCAGCATGACCTTTCGTGCTTGGATGGCAATAATCTGCCGGATTAAAATAGGATTTATCTCCATTAAAATTGGCCTCTGATATTGTGCGAATGTCTATGGCCGGGAGGAGAGAATACTGCGTTACCAGTTCGTCAACAGCCGTTCCATACGCATCTCTCTGTGTAGTATTGCCATTACACGCCCAATCTTTTACAAGGATGGGCTCAATCCCTTTGGTGTTTTTGAGATAGTCTATAATCCTGTCCATTTGGGCTTTCCACGTCGCGGTTGGCGTGGTAGCCCAATCATTAACCATAAGAGCTATGATTGCATAATCTAAATCTGCCGGAAGAGGCTCTGTTTCTCTCGCGAAAATCTGGCCTATATAGTTATTCCCTGACGGGTCCCAATGAGTCGCCTTGGAACTGCCCACGCCTTCATTCCACATTTGCACGGAATTTTTCTGTACAAAATCGCCAGCCCTTCCGAACCAGCCAGGCGCATCCGGCCAGCGTTGAGACATAGCAGGAGGATCACCGCCGCCAACCCAACCTCCCTCTGGGATATGAGGTGCGTTGGGAGAGGCAGGTCTTAACTTGTCATAGTCATGGGCTCCTGAAACAATGGATGTTCCAATTCCCAATATCTTAACTGTCGTAGAGTCTTCTGTGTCCGTGGGATATAGATACTGAATGCTGGCGTGGCTTGTTCCAGCCCAGAGCAGAGCTACTAAAAATAAAAGAGTCCTAATGTACATCTCATTCTCCCTTATCTGTTAACGAAGACTACGGCGGCGACGACCAACACGATATAGATGCCCAAATACACCCACTCGGCTTTGCGGTTCATATTTCCTCCTGTTTCAAAAAAGGCCCGCCCCCGCCACATGGGTGACGGGCCTTTTCCGGACTTCTTTATTTCGCTACTTCGACCTGCGGGGCCGGGAGCGTGTTCTTTATGGCGTCCGAGTTGACGACGCCTATGGCCACGCCGACCGACAGGATGATGAGCAGCGATATCAGTTCGACTCTGAGCTTCATTTGATTTTTCCTCCTTTCTCAAAAGTTATTTTGCGTCTCTTACTCCCTTTACGGCCGCCTCGTATCTCTCGAGGGCGAGTATCCACAACCAGAAACTCCGGGCGTTTGCATTATCGAGGCAGGCCATGCCATCCGACAACGCGAACTTGTAGCCCGGCACCGGGAATGGAGGGATGGTCTCAGCGGGAGTCCGGCCCTTTGCCGCGCAGCCGGTCAAGAGCGCCGTTGATAGCATCAGCATCAGGACGGCCCGCATACAGTTCCGCTTGTTCACGCGCTATTCTCCTTTCCTCATCGAGGGTCGCGAGGAGCGAGGCATTCTCCGCCTGAAGGCTCTTCATCTCGCATTTCTTTTTCCCGTCCCGGTATAGCCGCCAGCAGAAGAGGCCCCAACCGAGAAGGGCGAAGCCCGCCAAAAGCGCCAGGGGCATCATGTCAGCCTACCGAGGGCGTCGCCGAGGCGTCGTAACCTACCAGCCTGAGAATCGGCTTGAGAATCGCCTCAGCCGCGGCAACGGTCCCGGCATTGGCTGCCGCGAGGAGCGGCCACGTCTCTTCGGTTATCTCGACTCCGCTGAATCCGGCCACTACGCCTATCACGAGGCCCACGATGCCCGTCCTTACGAACTTCGCAAGGCTGAACGCCTCTCCGCCCTTGCGGAGCTTCCCGATGTACTGCACGAACCCGAGGCACAGGGCCACGGCAACGCTGAAAAGAATCTGTCCGATAAAATCCATTTTTACTTCCTCCTCCTTTTGGGGTTACTTCCTTACGAAGCCTCTCACCATCATGCCCTGTGGAACCTGCACGCTGGCCGGAGGCGTTATCACCTGCGACATATCGACTTTAAAGGCGCTCATGATGTATTCCGATGGCGCAATGTCTACGATCTGCGGCTGGCCGCCGACGATGACGGCTTTCTTTCCGCTCTCCTGGCTGATTTCCATAGCGAGCATGGTGTCGATGTTTATCCGGGCCTGCACCAGGCCCTCAGGCAAAGCTGCCGCTGGCCTGACCCACGGCTCCCCTGGGTTTGCCGGGTAGAAATTTTCGCACCAGCAGCCGACGATATTGCCGTCCTGATCATGAATTACTTCGATGTACATCTCTATGCTCCTTAGTTTGAGTGATAGTACCAGCGTGCCGTTATCGTCTCGCTATTATTAGCCTGAGCTATCAAAGTAGCCTCGTAGACCTCGGGGGTCGCGGACGTCCTCTGCTGTGTATTGCAAAGTATCTGGCACCAATAAACCCCGCCGCTCTTATAAAGAGCCGGGTAATGGGAATATGAACTCATCGAAAAATAAAACGTTCCTCCCGTGCTTACCGAATAGCTCCCCTGTGTG
>CAZDUP010000046.1:6609-11154 GCA_964508625.1 uncultured Thermodesulfobacteriota bacterium | reverse complement strand
ACATAGGTCACGTTGGGCCTTATCGTGTGCCTCATGGCCTTGAGCCTATCGAAGCCCGTGCTGTAGACCCTTACGAAAGTGGTCCTCAGGTCTGCCCTGAGGTCATATATAAACCTGTCCGAGTAGCCGTCTTCTTCATCCACTGCGCCCTCTACGTGCCAGAGCGTTGCCATGGGGCCCACCGAGGGTATGAAATCGAAGTACCCGCCCGGGCTCATGGGAAGGGAGAGCCTGGGCCTCACGTCGAGCCTGTGGCCGCGGATGCCCTCTTCGCGCCAGAAGTAGACGTATGAAGAGACGCTCGAGACGTAGAAGGGCGAATTGTAGAGCTTGCTGTCCGTGCCGGTAAGGGTTATCTCAGGGAGCCTCTGGAGCGTCTCCGCGTCGTCCGCGTCAAGGAGGTTGTTGAAGACCCTGAGCTGGCCGACAAGGCTCCAGTTGGACCAGCTCTTTGTGGCCGAAAGGTTGCTCTCAATCGATTCGAGCGACCTCTCAGCCGAGTTCCTGCCGAAGTCAATGAAGTACTCGTCGTCGCTCACGAGGTCGAGGTTCGCTCTCAGGCTTACGCTCCCGGGGAGCAACTCGGAGTGCTGGTATTTGACCCGCCACCTGCTGTTCGTGGCCTCCTCCGGCCTGGAGAGGTTGTCCACGCCCTCCCTGAACTCTCTTACCCGCTCTATGCTCTTTTCCTGGTAATGGTGGAGATAGAGCTCGCCGAAGCTGTCTATCGTCCGGATGTACCTGTACTCCAGGCCCTCTCCTACGCCGCGCTTTGTCTCGATGTCGAGGTAAAAGGTCGCGTCCTGGTTCCTGGCTATGGCCCAGAAAAAGGAGTTCTCGAGGACAAAGCCGCGAAGCTCCGAGTAGCCGGGCCTTGGCTGGAGAAAGCCGGTCTGCCTCTCGCGCTTAATGGGTATTGAGAGGAATGGCGCGTAGAGCACGGGCACGCCCTTGATATAGAACCTCGCGTTCCAGCCCGTGAGGAAATCACCCACAGTGACCGTTGCCGAGGTCGCGGCAAAACTCCATGCAGGTTCCTCTTCCGGCGGGCAGTCGCACGTCGTATAGGTCACGCGCTTGGCGTTGTAAGTCTCAGGGCCGGTCTTTAATATCGTCTCGGCCGTGAGGTGCACGTTGTCCTCGCGGTAGAATAGCCTGCCGTTTACGAGCACGGCGGTCTTCTCTTTTATGTTGAAGGTGAAGGTCTTTCCGGTGAGCGTGCTGCCGCCCTCGTCAATTACCTTGAGGTTGCCTGTGGCGGTCGCCACCCCGGAGGCCATGTTCATTATGGCCGAGTCAGCCCTGAGGGTGGTCCCCTCCTGCGTTATCTCGACGTTGCCGGTGGCGTGATAGGAGTCGGTCTCCCTGTCATAGGTGATGGTGTCTGCCGTGACCTCGACAGGCGCGTCCTTGCTGAATATCTCGCTGTCGGTCCCCTGGGCAAAAGCGCGCCCTGATAGGGCAAAGAGGGCCAGAAGCAGGATTATGGTAAAGGATTTCCTGAAGGACATTTATCGTATTTGCCTGAGTTAGAAGAAAACTGGATAGCAGAGAAGATTAGCATACGGGGAGGGAGAAAACAAAGCCGATTTTACTGTCTGACCTTCATGAGCCAGGCCCTTGCCTCTCCGACCGTGAAGAGCGAGCCCGTGACGCAGACGCAGCCATCTCTTCCGGCCCTCTGGATTGCCTCTTTGCAGGCGTCCTTTACGCGCCGGACCTCGATTGCAGGCTTGCCGAGGGCTCTTACTTTTTGGGCAAGCACGCTTATCCTGGCAGAGCGCTCGAGCCTGGGCTCAGTGGCTATGGCCTCGTCGCAGAGCGGGAGTAACTCTTTCAGTATCGCGTCTATGTCCTTGTCAGCCATTATGCCGAGGACGAGGATGAGTTTTCTGCAGGATATTCTCTTGAGCGCTGCCGCGAGGGTGCTTGCGCCAGCCGGGTTGTGCGCGCCGTCGAGTATGACGAGCGGCCTTTTGGATATCGTCTCGAACCTGCCGGGCCATAAAGTCTTCTTAAGCCCGGCCCTTATGGCCCTGACGGGAATATGAAAGCCAGAGAGCCGCAACGACTCGACCGCTGCGATTGCCAATCCGGCGTTCATGGACTGATGTGCGCCAGAGAGCGAGAGCTTCAGCCCTAGAAGCTCAAGCTCAGGCCCGGAGTATGAAAGGGAGGCCGTATTGCCCTTGATGATGAAGTCCTGGCCGAGGACAAGAAGGCTGGAGCCCGACTCTTTTGCAGCCCTCTTCATGACCGAGAGGGCCGCTTTTTTCGCTTCGCCAGTGATGACAGGCCTTCCCGGCTTTATTATCCCGGCCTTCTCGCTGGCTATCTCAGATAATTTATTTCCGAGGTACTGCGCATGGTCGATATTGACGTTGGTTATGACCGAGACCTCAGGCATGATTGTGTTCGTTGCGTCGAACCTGCCGCCCATGCCTGTCTCGATTACCGCGATATCCGTTTTTTTCAGGTTGAAGTGGACAAAGGCCATCGCGGTCGTGAACTCGAAGAAGGTTGTGGGCGCACCCGGCATCCTGTTCGCCGCCTTCTTTACGATCTTAGCGGCCTCGGACATTTCAGGGCCTGTGATCACTTTGCCAGATACCCGTATGCGCTCGTTGAAGCGCACCAGGTGAGGGGAGGTGTAGAGGCCTGTGGTGAAGCCCGCCTCGTTGAGCATGGATGCGAGCATGGCAGAGGTCGAGCCCTTGCCATTGGTTCCAGCGACGTGGACCGTCGGGTATTTGAGCTGTGGGTCGCCGAGGAGCTTAAGAAGCCTTGATATCCTGCCAAGGCCAGGCTTAATGCCGTGCCTTTCAAGGCTTAAAAGGTATTCAAGGGTGGATTTGTAAGATGGCATTTTCGAAGTGGGGTGAGAAGGTCGTCTCAGGGCGGGTTCAGGGTGCAAGATTGAACCCGCTCTTAGTATTTCACCCTCCCTAGTCCCCTGCCTGTCAAGGGAGGGGGGCTTTAATTCTGGGGGTTGAGCATGGCCAGGAGCTTCGCAATCGTTTCCTTCATGAGCTTCCTCTCGACTATCATGTCGAGCATGCCGTGCTCAAGCAGGTACTCGGCCCTCTGAAAGCCCTCGGGGAGCTTCTGCCTTATTGTCTCCGCAATGACCCTCGGGCCCGCGAAGCCGATGAGCGCGCGCGGCTCAGCGACGATGACGTCGCCCAGCATGGCGAAGCTCGCGGATACACCTCCCATGGTCGGGTCAGTGAGGACGGATATGTAGGGCAGGCCAGCCTCTCTGAGTTTCGCGAGCGCAGCCGATGTCTTTGCCATCTGCATGAGAGAGAGTATCGACTCCTGCATCCGGGCCCCGCCTGAAGATGAGAATATCACGGCCCCGGCGCGGGCATCTATTGCTCGCTCTATGACGCGCGTTATCTTCTCGCCAACCACAGAGCCCATTGACCCGCCCATGTACGAGAACTCGAATACCGCGGCAACGGCCTTCTGCCCGTTGATGAGCCCTTCGCCGGATATCATGGCGTCCTTGAGGCCCGTCTCCTTCTGGGATGATCTGAGCCTGTCCTTGTATTTCTTGAGGTCCCTGAAGTCCAGGGCATCGACCGGCTCCATCCTCGAATCGAACTCGATGAATGTGTTCTCGTCAAAGGTTATGGAGATGCGCGCTGCAGCGGATATGCGGAAGTGGTAGTCGCACTTGGGGCATACGTCCAGGTTCCGCTCGACCTCTTTCTTGTAGATTATCTCTCCGCAGTGGTCGCACTTGACCCAGAGTCCGTACGGGACCTTGACGCTCTTGCCTTCCTCTCCGTTTGTGAAAAGGTCCTTCTTGAACCAGATCATGCTTCCTCCACGCCACGCTTGAGGGCAGACACGAACGAGCCCACTTTGGTAAGGAGTTTACCCGATTTGCCGTTATCCGCTATTATATTGATTATGGCGCTGCCGACGACCGCGCCGTCCGCGCTCCTGGCGACCTCTCTGGCCTGCGCAGGCGTGGATATGCCGAAGCCCACGCCTATTGGCAGCTTCGTATGCCGCCTTACTCGCCTGACGAAGCGCGGTATGTCGGAAGAGAGGCTCTTCCTCGCGCCCGTGACTCCGGTGACGCTCACGAAGTAGATGAAGCCCGATGCCTTTGACGCCACGAGCTTAATCCTTTTGTCATCGCTCGTGGGCGTAAGGAGGAATATGAAGTCAATGAAGTTTTTGTCGAGCTCGTTTTTGAGCTCGTCGCATTCTTCTGCCGGAAGGTCCACGACGAGCACGCCGTCAGCCCCGGCTGCATTGACATCTTTCGCGAACTTTTTAAGTCCGTACGTGAATATCGGGTTGTAATAGCCGAACAGGACTATCGGCACCTCGCTTTTTTTCCTTATGTCCCTTACAAGGCCGAGCACGCCGTCGAGGTGCACGTCTTTCTTCAAAGCGCGCTCGGATGAGGCCTGAATCGTCGGCCCGTCCGCCATCGGGTCTGAGAAGGGGATGCCGAGCTCGATAAGGTCTGCCCCGGATTTTTCAAGCTGCTGGATAACCTTTTTGGACGTGGGCAGGTCAGGGTCG
>CAZDUP010000046.1:6199-6599 GCA_964508625.1 uncultured Thermodesulfobacteriota bacterium | reverse complement strand
GGGTCGCCCGCTGTCACGAAGGTTATGAGCGCCTTCTTCTTTTCAGCCTTGAGTCTCGTAAAAAGAGATTCTATCCTTTTCTGCTTTATCATCGCTGTCCCATCATATCTCGAAATTGAAGGCCTTTGAAACAGTGTTCAGGTCCTTGTCTCCGCGCCCCGAGAGGCAGACTATTATGCTCGTGCCCTTTTTCATCTCGCGCGCTGCCTTCATGGCGTGGGCCACGGCATGAGAGCTCTCAAGCGCCGGGATTATGCCTTCGGAGAGCGTCAGGGCCTTGAAGCCCTCCAGGGCCTCTCTGTCGGTGATGGTCGTGTACTCGACCCTGCCGGTGTCGTGAAGATAGGCGTGCTCAGGGCCCACGCCAGGATAATCGAGGCCCGCCGAGATCGAGTGGGTG
>CAZDUP010000046.1:283-6189 GCA_964508625.1 uncultured Thermodesulfobacteriota bacterium | reverse complement strand
CGCCTGCCTCGACTCCCGTCATCTTCACCTTCCTGTCGCCTAAAAAGGCGTGGAAGAGGCCCATTGCGTTCGAGCCTCCTCCCACGCAGGCCACAAGGAGGTCCGGGAGCCTTTTGGTCATGGCCTTTATCTGTTTTCTCGCCTCGATGCCGATGATTGACTGGAAGTCACGGACGAGCATGGGGTAGGGGTGCGGCCCTGCGACAGTGCCTATTATGTAGAAGGTGTTGTATACGTTAGTCACCCAGTCGCGCAGGGCCTCGTTCATCGCGTCCTTTAACGTCTTCGAGCCCGATGTGACCGGGTTGACCTTTGCCCCGAGGAGCTTCATCCTGAATACGTTCGGGAGCTGCCTTTTAATGTCGTCCTCTCCCATGTATATCTCACACTCGAGGCCGAACATGGCAGCGACCGTGGCCGTTGCCACACCGTGCTGTCCAGCGCCTGTCTCGGCTATGACCCTCTTCTTACCCATCCTCTTGGCAAGGAGTATCTGGCCTATTGTGTTGTTTATCTTGTGCGCGCCGGTGTGGCAGAGGTCCTCGCGCTTAAGGAATATATCGGCGCCATTCGCCTTTTTCGTGAGCCTCTCGGCATGGTACAGGGGCGTTGGCCTGCCCACGTATTCTCCGAGGTAATAGGCGAGCTCCTTTTTGAAGCCCGGGTCCTTCTTCCATTTATTATAGGCTTCTTCGAGCTCCATTACGGCGGGCATGAGGGTCTCGGAAATATACCTTCCGCCGTATATGCCGAAGTGGCCTAACCTGTCCGGGGTCTTTTTCATCTTTCTGCCTGCTCCATGAATTTCTCGAGTTTCCTGTGGTCCTTTTTGCCCGGCTTCTCTTCGAGCCCGGACGAGGCGTCTACGGCATAGGGTCGGACCCTCTCTATGGCCTCCCTTACGTTCTCCGGGTTCAAGCCGCCTGACAATATCACGCGGCCCAGGGCCTTTGCCTCGATTGCTATCTGCCAGTCAAAGGTCTCTCCGGTGCCGCCCGGCACTCCCTCCCTGAACGTGTCGAGGAGAAAGGCGGCCACGTTGTAGGGCCGGAGCCTCATGATATCCGAGCGCTCCTTTATCCTTATCGCCTTTATTACCTTGAGACCGAGTGATTCGCAGTACTCGGGCGTCTCGTAACCGTGGAGCTGCACCGTGGATATCCCGGTTTCAGCGGCTATTGCCTTCACCTTCTCAGGCTCCTCGTCCACGAAGACGCCCACAGGCACCACGAAAGGCGGCAGCTCCCTTATGATGAGGCTGGCTGTCCTCGGGCTTATGTGCCTGGGGCTTCCCTTGTAGAATATGAAGCCGAGCGCGTCAGCGCCGAGCTCCGCGGCCTTTAGCGCGTCTTCAAGGTTTGTGATGCCACAGATCTTTAGTCTGGATTGGTTTGACACCTCTTAATTCCCTGAGTTTCTTTATGTAGTTCTCTTCCCGCATGAGCGCCTCGCCTATGAGGAAGGCCTCGACGCCGTGCTCCTTTAGCCTCGTTATGTCCTCGTGCGTGTTGAAGCCGCTCTCGCTCACCAGAACGCGGTCGCGCGGGATATACGGGGCGAGCCTTATCGTGGTATCGAGGTCGGTCTTGAATGTCTTCAGGTCCCTGTTGTTGACGCCTATGATCCTCGCGCCCGCGTCAAGCGCCCTCTCGAGCTCTTTTTCATCATGCACCTCGACCAGGGCCGACATGCCGAGGCGGTAGGTTAGCTCGAGGAGCTTTCTGAGGTCGTCCTGCGAAAGGACCGAGACTATGAGAAGGAGCGCGTCCGCGCCCGATACCCTTGATTCGTAGACCTGGTACTCGTCTACGATGAAGTCCTTCCTGAGAAGGGGCAGCCGCACGTTCCCGCGTAGCGCGGTGAGGTATTCGAGCTTTCCCATGAAGTACTTCTCTTCGGTTATGATGGAGATGGCAGCTGCGCCGCCCTCGATGTAGCCGCGCGCTATCTCGCCGGGCACGAAGTACTCCCTTATGATGCCCTTTGAAGGTGATGCCCGCTTTATCTCGGCTATTATCCGTATCCTGTCAGGGCCGCCTTCATGGAAGGCAATGGCCTTCTCGAAGTCTTTTGGCCTGGGGACCTTGTCGAGGCGTTCCATTATCCCCTCTACGGGGAAGAGGGCCTTTGTAGCGATAAGCTCCTCTCTTTTATTCTTTATGATGTCGTCGAGTATCATCTGTTTGATATTTCCTTGAGCATCTCGAGTTTCCTCAATGCCTCGCCTGAGTCTATGGCGCCCCTGGCCGCGGCCACGCCCTCTGCAAGGCCTTTTGAGATGCCGGCAGCGGTTATCGCTGCAGCGGCGTTCATTATTACTATGTCGCGGGCAGGGCCTTTCCTGCCGTTCAGGACGCCCAGTATTATCTCGGCGTTCTCGTCAGGCCCGCCGCCCTTCAGCTCGGATGGGGCGCACCTCTCGAATCCGAGCTCCTCAGGCTTCAAATGATATGTCCTTATGGACGAGTCCTTGAGCTCCGTTACCCTTGTCTCTGCGGTGAGCGTTATCTCGTCGAGCCCGTCCTCGCCACGGACCACGAAGGCGTGAATCGAGCCGAGCTTGAAGAGCACCTTTGCCAGCACATCCGTGAGCGCTGGGTCATAAACTCCTATGACCTGCCTCTTTGAGCCTGCTGGATTAGTCAGCGGGCCCAAGATGTTGAATATGCTCCTTATGCCGATCTCCCTGCGCACAGGCGCCGCGTACTTCATTGCCCCGTGGAGCGAAGGCGCGAAGAGAAAGCCTATTCCGGCATCCCTTATGCACTCCTCCACCCTGGAGACCTCGGCTTCAATGTTGACGCCCAACGCGCGGAGAACGTCCGCGCTGCCGCACTTCGATGATACGGACCTGTTGCCGTGCTTGGCAACAGGCGCGCCGGCAGCGGAAGAGACAAAGGCCGCGGCAGTAGAGATGTTGAAGGTCATCGATTCATCGCCGCCCGTGCCGCAGGTGTCAATGGCGTCTACAGGGGCATCCACCCTTGTCGCCTTCTCTCGCATGACCCTGGCAGCTCCGGTTATCTCATCGACCGTCTCGCCCTTCATCCTGAGGGCCGCAAGGAGCGCGCCTGTCTGGGCAGGGCTCGCGCCGCCTGTCATGATCTCGTTCATGACCGAGACCATCTCGTCTTCGGTAAGGTCGGTTCCACGTACGACCTTTGATATGGCGTCCTTCATCATCAGCATTATCTCGCGCCTGCCCCGGCATATCTCCTGAGGAAGTTACGGAGGATGTCCTTGCCGGCCCTCGTGAGTATGGACTCTGGATGGAACTGCACGCCCTCTATGGGTAGTGACTTGTGGCGCAGGCCCATTATCTCGTCCATCTCCGTCCACGCGCTTATCTCGAGGCAGTCGGGCAGGCTCTCTTTCCTGACGACCAGGGAATGGTACCTGTTAGCCTCGAACGGGTTCTCTATGCCCTCGAAGATGGTTCTGTTGTCATGGTATATCATCGAGGTCTTGCCGTGCATGAGGCGGGCCGCCTTCACGACCTCGCCGCCGAATGCGTATCCTATGGACTGGTGACCGAGGCAGACCCCGAAGAGCGGTATCTTTCCGGCAAAGGCCTTTATCGCCTCTACCGATATGCCAGCCTTGGGCGGGTCGCACGGCCCCGGAGATACGACTATGGCCGCTGGGGAGAGCTTCTCTATGTCATTTACGGTTACGGCATCGTTTCTCTTCACGACGACGTCCTGGCCCAGCTCCATGAGGTACTGGACGAGGTTGAAGGTGAAGGAATCGTAGTTGTCTATCATCAGTATCATTTCAGAAAAGCCCTTCCATTGCCATCTCTACTGCCTTGAGCATGCCGCGGGCCTTGTTCTCGGTCTCCTCGAACTCCTTCTCGGGCACAGAGTCAGCGACGACGCCTGCGCCAGCCTGCATGTGTATGCGGCCGTTCGCGATGACCATGGTCCTTATCGCTATGCAGGTATCCATGTTGCCGGAAAATCCAAAGTAGCCGACGCAGCCTCCGTAGACCTCCCGCTTGCAGGGCTCGAGCTCCTCTATTATTTCCATTGCCCGCACCTTTGGCGCGCCGGTGAGCGTGCCAGCCGGGAAGCAGGCCTTGAGTGCGTCGAACGAGCCCATGCCCTTCTTCAATACGCCCTTGACGTTCGAGACTATGTGCATGACATGCGAATAACGCTCTATGGTCATGAGCTCGTCCACTTCCACGGTGCCTGACTGGGCGACCCTGCCGACGTCGTTCCTGCCGAGGTCAACGAGCATGATATGCTCGGATAGCTCCTTTGGGTCGGCGAGCAGGTCTTTTTCCAGAGAGACGTCCTCCTCCTCGTTCCTGCCGCGCTTTCTCGTCCCTGCTATGGGCTTCACGTTCACGTTGTCGCCCTCCACCCTTACGAGTATCTCAGGGGAAGAGCCAACGAGCGTGGCCTCGCCGAGCTTGAGGTAGAACATGTAAGGCGAAGGGTTTATGACGCGGAGCGCCCTGTATATGTCGAACGGTTCGGCTCCAAGGGGCGCGGAGAACCTCTGGGAGATGACGGCCTGGAATATGTCGCCTTCGACTATGTATTCCTTTATGCGCTCCACGGCCTTCAGGAAGTCATCCCTCTTGAAGTTCGAGGATATCCTGAGCGGGCCTTTGGCCTCTGTCTGCGCCCTTTCAGGCACTCCCTTCCTGAGGCGGGCCACGACTGCTTCTATCTTCGCAACCGCGCCTGCGTATATGGCCTCAGGGTCTTCGCCCTCGTTTATATAGGCGTTCGAGACTATCTTTATCCTGTGCTCGACATTGTCGAATACGAGGAAGGTGTCGGTGAGTATGAGGTATACGTCCGGCAGCGCGAGCTCTTTTGGCGACAGATCGGGCAGCCGCTCGATGTGGCGGACTATGTCATAGCCCATGTAGCCTATGGCCCCGCCCGAAAAACGCGGCTCTCCCTCGACCGAGGCAGGCCTGTATGCCTTAAGGAGGCCCTGGATTATGTCGAGCGGGTCTCCTTCGATGAGCCTTTTCTTCCCTGCTTCCACGACCTCGACAGTCCTGCCGCTACCGCGGATGACCATCTTCGGAGAGTTGCCGAGGAAGCTGTACCTTCCCCATTTCTCGCCGCCCTCGACGCTCTCCAGAAGGAATGCGTCGCCGTTGTCGTCGATCTTCATGAAAGCGGAGACAGGGGTGTCGGTGTCAGCGAGGATGTCCCTGAATACGGGCACCATGTTGCTCGTTCTGGAGAGTTCCTTGAATGATTCGAGGGAAGGACAGTGGACGGGCCTTCTCATAAGCCACCTACATTACCACAGCCCCTTAAGTTTAGTCAATAGCATGCCGTATTGGGCAGGGGGCCATGAAACAGCGTAAAGATACCATACAAAAGGGTTTTTGAGCCACTTTTTTTGCCGCTTGACACCCTCGGCTGCTTTTCGTAAAATCTGCCAATTCCGGCAGGCAGAGTTTGAAATTCAGGGCGGTTTCCACGGCTCCCGCGTGGCCGGGCCGCCAAAAAAAGATGCAGAGAGGGATGAAGCAGATGAGAAAAGCAGGATTGTTCGGACTCGCGCTATTAGTGCTCATCATGGCCGCCGGGTGCGGCCAGAAAGTGAAGCAGGAGAACGAGGCCCTGAAGGCCCAGGTCGCGGCGCTTACAGGCGAGAAGGGCACGCTCACCACGCAGTTGACCGCTGCCACTCAGGAGCTTGAAGAGGCAAAGACCCGCATCACCACCCTTACCTCCGAGCTCGACGCCACCAAGCAGGAGCTCGAGGTACTGAAGACCAAGCCGAAGGCAAAGAAAAAGGCCAGGAAGTAAGACCTTTGGTCACGTCCATGCCCGCCCCGTATCCAGGGGCGGGCATGCGTTTACATGAAAGCCGCTCGCAATAAAGGCGGCTTAAGCGCCGGCCACATGCGGCCGATAAGAGAAGGTCCG
>CAZDUP010000046.1:0-273 GCA_964508625.1 uncultured Thermodesulfobacteriota bacterium | reverse complement strand
GAAGCTTTTAATGGAATTCTCTTTTAGAAAATAATATAATGATCCCGTCATATTAGCAGGCCGCCCTTATTTCGCCCCTTTTTCCTCCTTTCGACGCACTACTTCTTGTCGCCTGTCTTCATGTTTGGCATGCGGTCCATTTCCAGCAGGGGTTTTTTTGGCATGTTCCGGCAGGGGTTAAAATCCAAGATTCTGAACCTGACGCTCGGGCTCACACTCGTCGGCTTCGGCGTACTCATTTTCCTAGTCATCAAGGAAGAGGAGAAGGGGCTC
>CAZDUP010000045.1:9674-11205 GCA_964508625.1 uncultured Thermodesulfobacteriota bacterium | reverse complement strand
TTTGCGCCGGTCACTGCAGAGGCCTCTTTCGCAATGCCTCTTATCGACAGGAGGTCTGCCCTGTTAGGCGTTATGCTCGCCTCCATCATGTGATCGGTGCCAAGGACCGAGCTGTAATCGAGGCCCAAAGGCGTATCCGGGGGCAGTATCATTATGCCCTCAGAAGTGTCCTTCAATCCGAGCTCCACCTCAGAGCACATCATGCCCTGGGACTCCACGCCACGTATCTTCGACCTCTTTATCTTGAGGCCGCCCGGAAGCTCGGCCCCTGCGACCGCGAGCGCGACCTTGTCGCCGGGCTTCATGTTCCTGGCCCCGCACACGATGGAAAGCTCTTCCTTATCGGTCTTTACCCGGCAGAGCGAGAGCTTATCGGCATTCGGGTGCTTCTCGCAGGTGAGTACCTCTGCTGTTACGACTCTGGTGAAGGCCGCGCCGGTCTTCTTCACCGACTCTATCTCTGCGCCGGAGATGGTGAGCCTCTCGGCAAGCACCTCTGCCGGAGGAAGTCCCTCAAGATACTCCTTTATCCAGTTGTAGCTGAAAAGCATCTCTCAACCTTTTTGAAAATATTCTGATTGCTCTATTCTGAAAATTGATGCTGCGGAAAAGTCTGTCTAAAACTGCCTGAGGAACCTCAGGTCGTTCTCGAAGAGAAGCCTCAGGTCGTCGATGCCGAACTTGAGCATTGCGATGCGCTCTATGCCCATGCCGAAGGCAAAGCCCGAGTACTCCTCAGGGTCGTACTTGACCGACTTGAAGACATTGGGGTGTATCATGCCCGCGCCAAGTATCTCGATCCAGCCCGAGCCCTTGCAGACCCTGCAGCCGCTGCCGTTGCAGATGACGCACCTGATGTCCACCTCTGCGCCGGGTTCCACAAACGGGAAGAAGCTCGCGCGGAAACGCACGCCTGTCGTCCCGAAGAGCTTTTCAAGGAATATGGTGAGCACGGCCTTCAATTCAGCGAAGGTCACCTTTTTGTCGACCATGAAGCCCTCAATCTGGTGGAACATGGGCGAATGGGTGATATCGGAGTCCTTGCGGTAGACCGCACCGGGCGCTATCACTCGCAGCGGCGGCCGCCTGGATTCCATGACCCTTATCTGCACTGGCGATGTATGGGTGCGGAGCACGACATCTTCGTTCACGAAGAAGGTGTCCTGCATGTCCCTGGCCGGATGGTCCTTGGGGAAGTTCAGGGCCTCGAAGTTGTAGTAGTCGTGCTCTACATCGGGCCCTTCGGCAACGTCAAAGCCTATTGAAAGGAATATTTCCTCTATTTCCTGGAGGACCTGCGTGACGGGATGCAGCCTCCCCGGATGCAGGCACCTTCCGGGAAGGGTTACGTCTATGCGTTCGGTCTCTAAACGCGCTTTCTGCTCTTTTTCGTCGAGACCGGCGAGGGCAGTGTCAAAGGCCGCTTCGAGCCTGGCCTTCAAGCTGTTTATCGCCTCTCCGGCCTTCTTCCTCTCTTCAGGCGAGAGCGCGCCAAGGCCCTTCTGGAGTCCTGCTACGTCGCCCTTGCGGC
>CAZDUP010000045.1:0-9664 GCA_964508625.1 uncultured Thermodesulfobacteriota bacterium | reverse complement strand
CCAAGATATCTTGCCCTGGCAAGCTGGAGTGAATCCCTGGACGAAGCCTTTGAAAGCTCCTCCAGGGCCTCCCGTTCGAGCTCTTCAAGAGAGCCGCTCATGCAGCAAGCTTGGACTTTGCTATCTCGACCACCTTGGTGAAGCCAGCGGGGTCGCTCACTGCCATGTCAGCCAGCGCCTTCCTGTCGATGACGACGTTCGCGCGAAGCAGGCCGTTCATGAGGCGGCTGTAGGTGATGTCGTTCATCCTTGCGGCCGCGTTTATCCTGGCTATCCAGAGGCTCCGAATCTCCCTCTTCTTGGTCCTTCTGTGGGCATAGGCGTATACGAGCGCCCTGTCCACGGTCTCGGTGGCAATGCGGTAGAGCTTGCTCTTGCCAGCGCGATAGCCCTTGGCTGCTTTCAGTACTTTCTTTCTCTTCTTCTTGGCGTTTAAGCCTCTTTTGACTCTCGGCATGACTTAAGTGCTCCTTGAAAATTTTTCTGGATGACGCGGCGGCACATGCCGCCAATCATGAATAAATCCAACTGGTTGAAGACAAATCCTGAGGACGGACCTTAGCCGTACGGCAGGAGCTTTTTAATAGAGTCCTCGTGGGTCTTGGAGATGAGGGCGGCCTTCCTGAGGGCGCGCTTGGTCCTCTTCTCCTTGCTGGTGAGGATGTGCCTCAACCCTGATTTTCTCCTCTTTACCTTGCCGGTGCCTGTTATCTTGAACCTCTTCGCGGCACCCTTGTTCGTCTTAAGCTTGGGCATCTTTCCTATTCCTCCTGAGGCTCTGCCTCTGCTGCTTTATCCTCCGCGGGCTTAGCGCTCTTCTCTGGTTTTTCCGGCTTCTCTATCTTCTGCGGGGCCGGGGCGAGTATCATGCTCATGTTGCGCCCCTCGAGCCTCGGCGGGGCCTCTACATTGGCCACGTCCTTCAACTCTTCAGAGACCCTCTTGAGCATCCCCATGCCGAGCTCGGTATGGGTTATCTCGCGGCCCTTGAATATTATGGAGACCTTTACCTTGTCACCTTCGTCAAGGAACCTTCTTATGTTCCTTACCTTGAACTGGAAGTCATGCTCCTCGGTCTTGCCCCGGAGCTTCATCTCCTTGACGCTTATGACGGTCTGCTTTTTCTTGGCCTCCTTGGCCTTCTTGCTCATCTGGTACTTGTATTTGCCGTAGTCCATTATCCGGCAGACCGGCGGGTTCGCTGTCGGCGCGACTTCGACGAGGTCAAGCCCGCTACCCTCGGCAGCCGCCAGGGCGTCCTTGGTTACCATGACCCCGAGCTGGTTGCCGTCATTGTCAATGACCCTGACCTGCGGAACCCTGATCATCCTGTTGATCCTTGTGGTATCCTTTGCTATAAGAATTCACCCCCTCTTGGCAGACTGCTCAAAAAATCCATCTGCTGCGTTGTCTTCGTCGCTCCTCGACGCCTTGCATCTGGAGCTTTTTGAGCAGTCTGAAAAGGCTCTTAGCCCTTCCCAGGCCTGCTCTCGGCCTTTATAACCTTTATGAACTCATCGACCGGCATCGAAGGCAGGCTCTCTCCGCCACGGAGGCGCGCTGATACCTCCTTTGCGCCGGTCTCCTTGTCTCCGATGACGAGCTGATATGGTATCTTCTTTAACTGGGCTTCCCTGATCTTGAAGCCGAGCTTCTCGTTTCTTACATCGAGCTCGGCCCTTACGCCCTCGGCCCGTAGCTTCCTGTAGACCTCTGCCGCGAACTCGTCGCTCCTTTCGGTCACGGTGAGTATCACGGCCTGCACGGGCGCGAGCCAGACCGGGAAGGCCCCGGCATAGTGCTCGATGAGGCAGCCGAAGAACCTCTCAAGGGAGCCCATGAGCGCCCTGTGTATCATTATGGGGCGGCTCTCCTTGCCCTGCTCGTCCCTGTATGTTACGTCGAACCTCTCGGGCAGATTGAAATCGACCTGGATGGTCGAGCACTGCCATGCCCTTCCGATGACGTCCTTTATCTTGATATCTATCTTCGGGCCGTAAAAGACGCCCTCGCCAGGGTCTATCGAGTACTTCAGGCCCTGAGATTCGAGCGCGCCCTTCAGCGCTGCCTCGGCCTTTGCCCAGTTATCGAGGCTGCCGACGTACTTGTCCGGCCTGGTGCTTAAGTATATATCAAATTCGTTGAATCCAAAAGAATTTAATATGAAAAGCGTGAACTTGAGGACGCCCTTTATCTCTTCCTCGAGTTGAGACGGCGTCATGAATATATGGGCGTCGTCCTGCGTGAAGCCCCTCACCCTGAGTAAGCCGTGGAGCACGCCGGAGCGCTCGTACCTATAGACCGTTCCGAGCTCGGCGTAGCGTATGGGCAGGTCCCTGTAGCTATGGAGCGTGCTCTTGTATATCTGTATGTGGAAGGGGCAGTTCATGGGCTTCACGATGTAGTCCTGCCCCTCTACGTCCATCGGAGAGAAGAGGTTCTCCCTGTAGAAGTCCCAGTGTCCGCTCGTCTTCCAGAGCTCGACGTTCGCGACGTGCGGCGTATATATTATCGAGTAGTCGCCCTTTACGTGCTCCGCCTTCCAGAAGTCCTCTATTATGCGCCTTACGGTAGCGCCGTGCGGGTGCCAGAGCACCATGCCGGCGCCTATGTGCTCGCTGGTGGAAAAAAGGTCAAGCTCCCTGCCAAGTTTCCTGTGGTCCCTCTTCTTCGCCTCTTCGAGCCTCTCCAGATGCGCCTTCAACTCGTCCTTTGACGGGAAGGAGGTGCCGTAGACCCTCTGGAGCATCTTGTTCTTCTCGTCGCCCCTCCAGTAGGCGCCGGCAGTGCCGGTGAGCTTGAACGCCTTTATCCAGCCTGTCGACGGCAGATGAGGCCCCCTGCACAGGTCCACGAAACCGTCCTGCCTGTAGAGGCTTACCTCGCCGTCCGCAAGGCCGTTGATTATCTCTTCCTTGTAGTTCTCGCCCATGCCGTGGAAGAGCTTCAAGGCTTCTGCCCTGGGCATGGTCTCCCTCTTGAACTGGTGGTCGCCCTTTACGATCTCCTTCATCCTGGCCTCGATCTTCTCGAGGTCTTCGGGCGTAAAGGGCTTCTCAACGTCGAAGTCGTAATAAAAGCCGTCCTCGATGGCCGGGCCTATGGCGACCTTGACGGCGCCGTAGAGCGATTTGACGGCTTCGGCCAGGACGTGCGCGGTAGAGTGGCGGAGTATCTCCCTGCCCTCAGGCGAGTCGATGACAACTGGCTCGACCTTCACGGGGCCGTTGCCGTCAATGGTAGACCTCAGGTCCCTCAAGGCCCCGTCTACCCTTGCAGCGACCGTCCTTTTGAGAAGCTCCCTGTCATGGGCCTTCAACACCTCAAAGAGGCTTGCGCCAGGGCTGAACTCGAGCTCCTCTCCTGCAGGGAAGATAACCTTTACCATCGATACTTATCTGGCCTCTACCGTTTTCCTTGAAATCAATAAAGGCACCATCAGCCGCAATACCGCCAACTGCCAGCGGATATTGGCCGATGATACCTGTTAAAGACGAATGGTAGGCACGGGCGGTTTCGAACCGCCGACCTCTACCGTGTCAAGGTAGCGCTCTACCCCTGAGCTACGCGCCTGTATATGGAATGGAAAAAGGGGGAACCGGAGGGATGCCCTTTCCCAATCCTCAAGATTTTCACATAAAACCGGCGGGATTTCAAAATAAATCTGGGAGTATCCCGGCCAGGGCCGGAAAGACCCGGCTTGCTGCCCACCGGACCCAGGGCAGCGTAGGATTTTATCTATTATGAATTGGGCTGTCAAGGGTATTCTTCATGAAAATCGAAGCATTTGAAAGGCATCACATGTGCGTTACACCGTACTCTGTATGTCCGGCAAGCTCTCTTTTGGGAATGGTGAAATAGAAGATCGAACCGGACCCTGGCTCTGATTCCACCCAGATGCTGCCCCCGTGCCTCTCGACCACCCTCTTGCAGATGGCAAGCCCTATGCCCGTTCCGGGGATATCCTTTCCATGGGCCCTCTGGAATATCTCAAAGACCTTCTCACTGTATTCGGGCTCTATGCCTATGCCGTTGTCCTCGACGCTGAAGAGCCACTCGCCCTCTCTCTCGATTGCGGAGACGCGCACGAGCGGTGGCCTCTCCGGGTGCCTGAACTTAACGGCGTTGGCGATGAGGTTCTGGAAGACCTGGGAGAGCTGGACAGGGTCGGCCGTGACAGCCGGGAGCGGCCCGGCCTCTATCCTCGCGCCGGATTCCCTTATGAGGACAGAGAGGTTCTCGAGGGCCTCGGCGAGCGCTGCCTGCGAGTCTATATGCTCAAAGGCGCGGGCTCTGGTGCTCACGCGCGAATACTCGAGGAGGTCGTCTATTATGCTCTGCATCCTTGAGGTGCCGGCAGAGGCGAAACCTATATACCTCTTCGCCCTCTCGTCGAGCATCGCGGAATACTTCCTGTCAAGGAGCTTCAGATACCCGTCTATCATCCTCAGCGGCTCCTTCAAGTCGTGCGAGGCCACGTACGCGAACTGCTGGAGCTCGGTGTTGCTCCTTTCAAGCTCCGCGGAGTAGGACCGTATCTCCCTTATGAGACGCGCGATGGATATGGACAGGGCCGCCCTGTCGGCAAGGTCCTGGATAAGTATCATCTCCTCTGGCGTGAACTCTTCTCCCTCGCCTGGCCTGAAGCAGGCTATGACCCCTATCACCCTGCCTTCAGCGCGTAGCGGCGTAACGAGCACTCCCCTTATGCCGAGCCTATCGACCATGGGACGGTACTCTGCCCTTATTGCCTTGAATACCTCGCCCGGCGGCCCTGACCTCTGGACCCCGTCCCCTATGACCTGCCCCCACAATCCGGTATCAGCCGGCAGCGGGTTTGCCGCAATGAACTCTGAGAGGACCTCCCTCATCGCCGGGTCCGGGTGGTGGAAGGCCAGGGCCTCTAGCCACCTGCCGTCCTCGGATATGAGCCTTATGGCGCACGGCACCCTTATGAGGTCGCCTATGTACCTGGCTATCGTATCGAGCACGCCCTGGTAATCGGCTACCACGTTCGCGAGCGAGTCGTCTATGCTGGCAAGAGCCTTGGACCTGTCGGCCTCGCGCCTCAATTCCCTCGCGCGCCGGAGCTCTGTTATGTCGAGCATGGTCCCGGAGATCACGTTTCCGAGTAGGGTCGCGCTCAGTAGCACTGTCCTGGTCCTGCCTGTTTTCGTCAAGGCCTCGAACTCGAAGGCCTCTACCCTGCCGGTTTCACGCAGGGCGTTCAGGAACGCCTCCCTTGCCCCTGCGTCCTTGTACCTCGCGAGCATGCCCTCCTTCACCATCTCCTCCGGCGAGTCGAACTCGAAGATCGCGGCCAGGGCGTTGTTGGCGAAGAGCAGGTCGCCTTTGAAGTTGCTCCTGTATATGCCGGCCAGCGAGGTCTCGACGAGGTTCTTGTATTTCATCTCCGATATCTTCAGGGCCTCTATGGCGCGCTTCCTTTCCGCGGTCTCTTTCGCCAGCTCGTCCCTCGATGCGGTAACCGCCTTGAGGTCCCCTGCCATGCCGTCAAAAGAACGTGCGAGCGCACCGAGCTCGTCCTGATCCGTGCTCCCTATCCTGTGGTCGAGGTTGCCGGTGGCCAGTATCGATGCGCCTTTTTCAAGCTCTCCTATAGGCCTTGTAATCGAGAGCGCGGTTGCGTAGGAGGTGAACCCGGCAACAAGCGCGACGCTCAGGACCACGAGGAGCACGACATAGTCCATGGCGCGAAGCGAGGCAAGGACCTCAGCCTCCCTCTGCTCGACAACGATAGTCCACCTAAGCGCGCCCTTGCCGGTGAGGCAGTCCGTCGCGCCCCAGACCGGAGAGCCGTCGATCCCGGTCCAGCTGCCGCGCACATCCAGCCCCCTTTCGATGCATTCGGCAACAGGCCATGTCTTCACCATGGCCTCCAGGGGCGGCGACTGCGGCATGTTCCTCGAGCCGGTCAGCAGCAGCCCGGAGCCGTTGACGAGGAATATGTCCAGCCCGGCAAGCCGCTCATGGGCCGGCTCGGGCTCCTGCTCAAGATGCTGGAGCCTTTCCCCGGACATGATAGCATCCGCGAGCCGCACGCTGTAGCCGTTCATCAGGACGCCCGTGACCATATCACCGTCGCGCACCGGCGCGGCGACCGGTATGTAATAATGCTGCGTGCCCCCGTGGCTGTGAAGGCTCACTTCCTGTATGAAGCTCGACTTGAGCCCTTCCCTGAAGTACGGCTCAGAGCTTTCGTCCATGCCCATGAACTCGAAATCGGTGCTTGCAACGACCTTGCCGGTCCTGTCGAGCACATGTATCTCTATAATCTCGTTATCGAGCGGCATCCTCACGGACCTCAGGTACGTGCCGAGGGCGCGCCCTGCCTCGATCCTTTCCGCGCGGCTTCCGGCCCGCTCTATGGCCCTGATCCCATCCCTCACCCTTGAGTCGCTCGAGAAGTCCACGGCCCTCTCCTCTTTCGCGTGCAGGAATTCGAGGAGCTCAGCCTTCTTGAGCTCTGCTATGAGGTCGAACGCCGAGAGGGTATTACTCTCAATCGAGCTCCTCGAGTTCTCGAGCATCAGCAGTCCGATAAAGACTGCCGGCATGATGGAGAAAGTGAAGAGTATTATGACAAGGCGCGTTTTTATGCTCATCTTACGATACCCCGCATCAGGAAGAGCGCGGCGCCTGTCAGAATGAATAATACTGCCGTGGGGATGGCCATGCCGCCGCTTATGCCTGGTATGGCGTAATACAGGAACGGGATGCCGAGCGCGTATCCTGAAATCGCGGCTGCGCCCGTGGCTGCGATGAATGCCCCGGCTGCCGCGGCAGCGGCTGGCATCCAGTTCGGCCTGTAGAGAAAGGCGATGGCCGTTGCCGAGAGCAGTATGAAATCGATCATGGTCACGACCGACGGCCTGCCTGGCACCACAGACATGACAGCCGGCACCTCTCTTACTAGGAGCCTTTCCACTCCGGTCTCGACCTGAAAGAGCGCGGAGGCGAGCTGAGTTGCCATAAAGAGGAGTATCACGAGGCATGTCGCGGGCAGCACGACATGGGCCATGGAGACCTCCCCCCTGGCTGCCTCGGCCATGTAGTAGATGCTTACGCCGCTCATCATGAATGAGACGGCCGTCGAGAACTTCATCGTGACAAACCTTTCGGAGAAGCCGGTGAACTGCCCATAGCCATAGACCCAGGCGGCGGCCTCGAAGAGGCCTCCTGCAAAGACCGCAATGGATATGATCCTTATCGCCTTGAGCCTGTCCAAAGACGACCTCCGGAAAGCCTGATTATATGATGAGACTGCATTCCGTGGGCTTTGTCAAATGCGGCTGAGCGGCCAAAAAAAAGCCCGCGTAAAGCGGGCATGTCCGGTATTTCCATGTGTTTCAGCTCCTGCTGCCGCCTCGCAGAACTGTTGAGAGGTTCCCTGGCGCGCACGTCACCTCGCGAAGACCCCGTGCTCCCTCCATGAGAGGAGCATCACCTCTTCCGTTCCGGGCTTTCTCGCGAACGCCGCCTCTATCCTGTATTCGCTGCCGTTCTTCTCGCCAATGGAAACGACTCGAAATAGCTCAGAGGTCACAAGCCCGCCGTGCATCTGGTTTTCAATATAGCCTGCCGTTTTTCTCTTAAGGAGTATCTCGCTGGCAATGCGCCTTCCGTAAAGGGCTTCGAGAACAGGCTCCTGGGCAGTATTGATATTTATGCTGCCGTCGCCGTAGACTGTCACGAATTTCTCAATCCCCTTGTACGAGCCTTCACCATCCATACTGATCCATTCCGGCACATCGGCAGATCCATAAAAAATGGCAGCGCTCATGCCCTTCACGAGCATCAGCTCTTCGGTGAAATCCAGGAGCCCGTCCTTTGCCAGGTACGGTTCCCTCAGCCCGGCGTAGTAGTCGTCCTCAGCGCCGTTCAGGCGGAAATCATTGTCCTCATCCATCCAGTCGATGAGAGAGTCCGCGATGACGTCCCTTTCAGCGGCCTCTACGCCCGTAAGGCGGAGTATCTCGCTTACGGTCTCGCGCGACGACGCGTTCAGGTTGAGCTTAGACCTCTCGTCCTCTATCGTGTAGCGCACCGTGCCGCTGCCCAGAGTGAACTCCCTTTCAGCGGGAAGCGGCTTATGACCTTCTTCCGTCTCCATGAGGAATACTATCCCGTCCTCTCCGGAGGCCACCAGGCCGTAATCGCCTGATATCTCGGCAGCTGCCCTGTTTATGCCTGCCATCGACAAGGCCCAGGCAGAGGTCTCGTCCTGAAAACCTGTTGTCGCGGCGCTCTCGACCCTCATCGTGTAGACAAAGCCGGGGACGATTAAAAAAAGCAGGACAATCAGCCAGAGCACGAGGACAAGGGAGACGCCCCTCTGGCTTGAGAGGCCCTTCACTCTGCCCTCTCCCGGCGCGTGTTGATGTTTATATCAGCCCTGAACACGAGCGGCTCCTTCCTGCCACTTATATGCAGGACCACCCTTATCGCCCTCGGCAGCATGTTTTCAGACGAGATCTCCCATACCCTCTCCCAGCCTGAGGGACCGAGATACGAGAACTCGATACGTTCGGCAAAGGCCGTTATCAGGGCAGGCCTGCCGGGCGCAAAGTGCGCGTACGGGACCTGCGCCTCCCTCAGAAGTAGCCTGCCGCCGTTCATCGAATATTCCAGCAGCCTCGCCCCTCCCCAGGGCGCGCCTGACATCGCTGTGGCGCCTGAAGTGACGAATGACAGCGCATGCTCTTCGCCCCTGAAGAGTATCTCTCCATCCTCGTCCCTGTATGGATACGCCGATGCGGCAAGACGCCTGAACTCTCCGGAAAAGTATCTCTTGATAAAGGCCTCCTCAGCCGCTTCCTCTCCCCTCTCTGAAACGTCGAGCGTGAACCTCAGCGAGGCCATTGCGATGACGGCCACCGCGGCGACGATGGCCATCGATATGATGACCTCGACGAGAGTGAATCCCCTCCTACCCATCGATCGCTGTCCTCAGGGTCCTCAGGATGAACTCTCTGCCTGAGGCAGGGTCCCTGGCAGCCACCGCCACCTCATAGACGCGCCGGCCATTGTCATCGTCCTTGAACGGCAGTATCTCGAGACGCCATTCTATCCCGTCTCTGGTGCGCCCGGCCCTTGCCCCCTCCTCCATACCACGGGCTGACATGGCCTCTGAGAGCCTCTCCTTTGCGGCAACTACGATGTCGGTCTTTTCCTTCATCTCTGCCGCGAGCCTCAGGCCGCCTGAGATGAGGCCGAGGAGCGCGCCTATGGCAAGCCCGAGTATGGCGACAGAGGCCATGACTTCGATCAACGTGAATCCGCGCTCGTTTTTCATCGTAACTCGGCGACCCACGACCTGCCCGAGCCTTCGAGGGTGAGCCTGTAGGCAGTGCCGCCGTATCTTACTTCGAACTCGGCGCCGTTCGCAGAGCCTGTCGGATAGAATACTGCCGCAGGCCGGGCCGGGGCCTCGATGCCTTCAGGCAATGATATGTGCCTCGTCCATCCCTTCTCGTCCTTTACTGAGAGCGACTTTCCGTTATAGATGGCGTAATGCACGCCTTTTTCCTTTATGGCCCTTGTCCTGGCCTGGTCGAGCCCTGACTTCATGAGCCGCACCGCGGACTTCGCGCGCAGTCCGTCGAGGCCCAGTTGGCGCCCCTCCCCGACGAGGTCAAGCCAC
>CAZDUP010000044.1:0-11219 GCA_964508625.1 uncultured Thermodesulfobacteriota bacterium | reverse complement strand
TGACAGCCAGGGATGGCAGCAACGCTTCTCCCGCCAATACTGCCCTGCCCGCGTTCCTCGGCGCCCTCATCTTTGCCGTCCATCCGGTAAACGCCGAGGTGGCCTCGTGGGCCGGCTGCATACCGGAGCTCTTCTATACTCTCCTCGGCTTCTTGATACTCTCCATTGCGGCGGCTGAGGGCAATACACGGGCCGGGGCTGGCGCGTTCGTCATTTACAGGATAATACCCGCTCTTCTTTTCTTCCTCGCGCTACTCTATAAAGAGACAGCCGTCATGATACTGCCGCTGGTCCTTGTGCTTGACCTCGTAAAAAACGGTTTTAGAGGCCTCCTTACCTACAGGAGGATAGCGCGTTACCTGCCGTACATCGCGGCCTTTATCGCGTACTTCGTCATTCGCACGGCCGTGATGGGGCAGGCCATAGCCCCTGCCTACAAGCTGCACAGCTTCCTTACGGGCGGGCTCTTTGTCCTGAACTCAACGGTGCTATTCGCGAGATACCTTCTTAGCCTCCTCTGGCCGACAGCCGTGCCAATGCAGATGCTCGACCCGGTATTGTCTCCCCTTGAGCCAAGGGCGCTGGCGGCCTTTGCATGGATAGCGATAGCCCTTATCATGCTCCTCCTTTTTTCGTGGAGAGAGCGGACTGGCCTTATAGCCATTGCCATGCTCATACTTCCTGTCCTGCCCGCGCTCTACTCGCCAGCCGTAAGCAGGGTGCCGTTCGCTGACAGATACATGTATTTTCCCGCTGCCGGACTCTGCCTTCTCATCGCCCTTTTTTCCGGAAAGGCGCTCACGGCATGGCCCCGGCTTAAGACGGCCATTCTGGCGCTGTCAATCCTTATTGCCCTCCCATATGCCGTATACGCCCACCAGAGGAGCCTTTTCTGGGAAAGCGACATGGTGTTATGGGGCTCGGCCCTCAAGGCCCAGCCGGGCAATTACGTGGCCATGCATTCCATAGCGAATGAGATCATGAGCTCAGGAAGGCTCGTTGAGGCGATTGCCATGCTCGAGAGGTCGCTCGAGCTTAACCTTTCCGGGGCTCACCCCGAAAAGTCCATGGAACTCGTTACGCGGAGGGCCCTGTCCAATGCCTACCTGAAGACCGGGGAAATGGATAAGGCCGAGCGCAATCTCGAAGAGTACCTCAGGATGGCGCCCGAGGACGCGTCGGCGAACTACAACCTGGGCCTCATAAACCAGAGCTCCGGCAGGTGCACGGACGCCCTCGAGTATTATGAGAAGGCCCGTATTTTAGCCGAAAAACCCGCACTTTCCGAGAATATCCGGCAAAAGACCATGGAATGCAAAGAGCTCCTCGAGGCCGGAAACCAGCCCGGCAGCGACTTATAAAGCTCTTTGTTTCCTGATTTTTTTCATGCTATAATCCGGTGACTTGACCTTACAGGGGTTGACATGAGCACTGCAAAGGAAAGTGTTTTCATCCATCCGACAGCCGACGTCTCTGCCCAGGCATCAATAGGGGAGGGCACGAAGATCTGGCATCAGGCCCAGATAATGCCTGGAGCAAGGATAGGCGCGAACTGCAAGATAGGAAAGGGCGTCTACGTGGATTCGGGCGTCTCCATCGGGGACAACGTAAAGATACAGAACTACGTCTCGGTCTACAAGGGAGTTACAGTCGAGGACGACGTGCTCCTCGGGCCGCACATGACCTTCACCAACGACCTGTACCCCAGGGCCTTTGTCAACGAATACACGGTCTACGAAACGCTCATCAAGAAGGGCGTGGCCATAGGCGCCAACGCCACGATAGTATGCGGTGTTACCCTGCATGATTACTGCATGATAGCAGCCGGCGCGGTAGTGCTCTCGGACGTGCCGTCGTACGCGCTTGTAGTGGGAAATCCGGGCAGGGTCGTGGGCTACGTCTGCAAATGCGGAGGCAGGCTCGAAGTGGAAAAGCTGCCAAAGCAGGGCATACAGTCGAAGATGACCTCGTGCCCCAAGTGCGGGAAAGGCTATGAGTTCCAGCTCGGCCTTATCCCTGTTCTCTAAAAGCGAGGGGACCTGACAGATGAGCTCGATAAAGGAAAAACTTTCGAACATGTTCCAGAAGGTCATGGCCGGGACCGTGACGAGGGAAGAAGGGGCCATGCTCTTGAACGACCTTGTCAGGGAAGACCCTGCCGGGACCGTGGCAGAGCTCGCCCTCCTGATCGAAACCCCGCCCGCAGGGGTATTCCCCAAGACCATCATACACACGGCTGCGCTCGCGAGGAACAAGGCCTTCTATGAGATAATGTTAACGAGCCTAGCGCACAAGAGCGAGGACGTATCGGTGCTCGCGGCCCAGGAGATCGCCAGACAGAGGACAAACGAGGCCCGCGATGCATTGGCTGAGCACCTGAACAGCGAGATAGACCACGTAAGGAAGGCCTCGGCAATTGCGCTCGTGCAGAACTTCGCCGACGGCCTCGAGATAGTAAAGAAGCACATGATGGAGCACACGGAGCCCTTTTACAGGCTCACCTCTGCCCAGGGAATGGTGCTCGGCGGTAAAAAGGGAGCTTCCGAGCTTATCAAGATGCTCGCTACCGGCACTGGCGGCGTGGTCGCCACTGTCGCGGAGGCGCTCATATCAGCGGCCGAGAAGCTCGATGACTCGGAGATCCCGAAGATATTTGAGGCGTTGATGAATGCCGGCGACAGGAAGGACGAGCAGTCGGCTGTTGAATTGCTGAAGGTGGCCGGTTCCCTCAGAGGCAGGGCCAAGAAGTTTGAGAGCTATATTCTGGCTTTCGCGGATTATCCGTTCGAGGCCGTGAAGTCAGAGGCCGAGAGGGCCCTCCTCAATATCCGTTCCTGACAGGCTGCATAAAGGGCCAAAGGTTCTGCTTATCGAGCCGCTCGTAGAAGCGGCGTCATAAAAAGAGTACGCCTTCTTCATCTCTCCCTGGTTTAAGCAGGCATCGCATCCGGACCTCATTACAAGCCCGTGTCTTTAAAAACTCCTAAATCCCTGTTTTCTTAATCGACATAATGGCCTGCCTCGCGCCTTCATTGGCAGGGTCAAGGCTGAGCGCTGTCTCGAACTCGTAGATCGCCTCAGATGGTCTTCCGAGAGAGGCGAGCGCTTCGCCAAGGAGCGAGTGGGCCTCGGCGAGAGACGGCATGGCGGCAACGACTCCCCTTAGAACAGGCTCCGCCTCTCCTGCCCTGCCGCGCCTTATGAGCGTAGAGCCTATGCCGAGCCTGGCCGGAACGTTGCCCGGGTCGTATACAAGGGCCTTGCCGTATTCTGCAAGGGCCTCGTCGAGCTGGCCCCGGTCCCTGAGGACGTGGCCGATGTTGACGTAAACCCTCGGGTTCGTCTGCTTGTATTTGAGCGCCTCCCGGTATTCGGCCATGGCCTCGTCCAGACGCCCGCGTCCGTAGTAGACAAAGCCCAGGTTGCTGTGCGCTTCCGAGATGTCGGGCTTGATGAGGATCGAGAGCTTGTACATCTCGACCGCCTCGTCGACGCGGCCCCTGGTATGGAGTATCGCGCCAATGTTGAAGTATGCCTTCGCAAAGGCGGGGTTAAGCTCCACCGTCCTCTGGTTCTCCCTCATCGCGCCGTCGAGGTCGCCGGCCCCGGCCAGCATGATCGCGTAATTGTAATGTGTCCTGGCCTTCATGGGGGACTTTTCCGCCACGTCGCGCCACATCGTAAGCGGGTCGGCCCAGACGAGGTTTCTCGAGTGGGCCGCGAACGCGTAGGCGGCCGCCAGGGAGAGGAGCAAGACCGCTGTTATGGATGAAGAGAGCGCTCTGCTGTTCATGTCAGAAGCTCAGGAACCTTACAAAGTTCCTCGATATCCTGAAGAAATAAGTGCTATCTACCTGCTCCCTGACGCTGTCCTCGAGGATGGAGTACCTGTGCTCAGCGCTCATGAACCAGGCCCTGATATTGAACCTGAAGGTGTTCGTGAGATAGGTCGTGTTATAGAAGCTGGAGTCGAGCTCGGTTCTCGACCTGGAGAGGTTGATGTCCCAGTCCACGTCGCCCAGTATCCTCTTGTTATACGAGGCCGTAGCAGTGGACGAGACGTTCGTCTCGTCTCCGCCATCGTAGTCGCGCAGGCTCCTCATGTACTGGTAGGTCAGCCTGAGGTTGCCGTCGTATATGATCCTGTGATGGGCGGCGGTGAAGGTCTGGCTCTGCTCCGTGGTCGCGCCGACGGTGGCGTCGTCCCTCTGCGAATAATTGGCGAGGAATGAAAAGTTCGTGTTCCTGAAATAATCAGAGGTCGCCGAGAAGGTCGCGTTCTGCGAGCTGTTGTTGTAGATATCCACTCTCGACGTCGAATTGTAGTAGGAATAGTCGGCCTGCATTACGACGTATTCGGTCCACTCCTTGTTGGTGGCCCCTGCCGAGAAGGACTGTGTCTTGGTCCAGGAGCCGTTGCTGTCCGATGAGTCGCTGAAGGCCACCGAAGTGCTGAAGAGCACGTATCTCACGACGTCGATGTTCCTGAGCGTCACGGACCCGTTCTGCTGAAGGCCGGTGAAAGGCTCTTCCTGGTTCACCTCCTCATGCCTGTAGCCGAGCCCGTACGAGGCCGAAAGTCCGGCCCAGCCCAGCCCGGCGCCGTAGCCTATGCCGGTATTTGTCCCATAGGAGGTCCGTTTGTTCCCGGACGAGTCCTCTGAGGAGCTGTAGTCCACGCTCTGCGAGAGGGAAATATTGTCGTTTACCCTGTAGTCAGCCCCGAGCGAGTAGCCGAACGATTCGGAGGTCACGTCTCCGGTGGGGGTCTCGTTCACGCTGTCGCTCACGGAGAGGCTGGTGCTGGCGGAGAGCTTCTCCGAGAAGCTGTATCCCATGGAGCCGCTGTACGTCTGACCGTACTGCTTGGAGGAGTCCACCTCGCTGCTGTAATAGCTGTATGTATGGCTCTGGCTGAACTCCTGCCCGGGGGCGGAGAAAAGGCCCAGAGAGAGGCCCTCTACGACCGATGACGTGCTCGTGTCGCGCGAATCCGAATCAGAGGTGCCTCTCGAGTACCCGAAGTTGATCCTGGTTGCCCTCGAGAGCTCGGTCCTGTTCCTGATGTTTATGCTCGTGGTCTCCGAAGAGCTCCCGGAGCTCGAGTCGTTCGTGTTCATGCCGAAGTACACGCCGTTGTCAGAGGGGCCTATCTTCTTTTCCATGTTCAGCCTGTATACGGCCGATTCCGTGCTGCTGCCCTGCCCCTCGTTCTGCGAGAACTCCGCGAACAGGGTCGTCCTGGGCAGGTTGCGCATCTTCATCTCCCAGTTGAGGCCGTACCTCGTGGATTCGCTTTCGCTGGTCGATGTAGAGTTCCCCGAGTTGAACTCGTTCTCAGAGGTGAAATGGCTGAAGTAAAGGGTGAGCGGGATGGCCGAACGGGGCAGTATGGAGGTGTTCAGGTAATAGTTCACGCCAGAGGCATCGACCTCGGAGTTGTCGGCCGCCGAGTTGGTCTTGATGAGCCTTATCCCGGCGTCATAGGTCATTATGAAGCGGTTGATTATGTTGCCGAGCGTATCGAGGGTATAGGCCTGGCGGAACGTGTTGCGCTCCGACTCCCTGTGGCCGTAGTCAGTCGTCTGCCTTTCAAATTCGAACTGAACGCCTCCAAACAGGAGCCTGTAGACGTAAAGGTCCTGCTCTACGCCATATGCTGTTCCAGGCAAAAGAGCGCCGCCGATCACGAGCAAAAGAGCGCAAATTGCCTGCCTGCTGCGGTACATCAGAACGACAGTCCTTTCATCTGGTCAGCGCAAAACGCGCTGTGAGGCGAGTCATACCTAAAAGGCGCTGAAAGGCCCCTCAGGGCCAGGCGCACCTGAATCCTACGTCGTCGTAGCGCCCTTCAGGCGGAGCTGCGTTCCTGAAAGGGGCCCTTACGTAGACCTGCAGGCTGTAGTGGCCCATGCCGCCCCAGCCGCCGCCGCGGACTACTTTGAAGCGCTCGCCATAGTCCTTGTCGTTGAAGTCGTTGGCCGGATACGGGAGGTACCAGTCCGCGGTCCACTCCTGGGCATTACCTGCCATGTCGAACGCGCCGTAAGGGCTTACCCCGTCCTTAAGGGTCCCGACGGGGAGCGTGCCGTTGTACTCGCCAAGGGTGTTTACCTTCTTGGTGTCGAAGTCCTCGCCCCACGGGAACTTCCTGCCGTCAGTGCCGCGCGCAGCCTTCTCCCATTCTGCCTCTGTCGGGAGACGTTTGCCCCTCCACTTGCAGTACTCATCGGCTTCGGACCAGGTGACCATCACCACCGGGTGCTCGTCCATGCCCGGCTGGTATGACCCGCCCTGCCAGTAGGGCGGCGCGTTCCTCCCGGTGGCCTGGAGGAATTCCCTGTACTGGCGGTTCGTGACCTCGAACTTGTCAATGTGGAACTCACTGAGCGAGACCTTGCGCTCAGGCCTTTCATTGGCGAACCAGGGCCTCTTGTCCCCGTACTGGACGGCCTTGGCCTCCTTGTCGACCTCGTTGCTGCCCATCGTGAATTCACCCTTGGGCACGCGCACCGTGTCCTCCGGCGCCTTCGAAGAGCAGCCGGCAAGGAGCACCAGGGCAGAGATGACCGTGACCCGCCTGCATACGGAACCAAACATGAAACAACCTCCTGAGCTACGGAACCGGGGGCAGCCCGTCCGTGATGATTTTTATGACCGGGAGGTCAGTAGATGAAGATCTCCCTGTCGGTGCTTGCGATTATGGATTCCCTGAAAAGCTCCCTTGTCCCGAGGTCGTAAAAGTCTATCGGATTGTAGTCATCGGTAAAGAGGAAGTCCGACCCGCTGAGCGATACCTTCCGGGAGTATATGCCCTTGAGGTCATCGAGGTACTCCGGGAAAATATCCCTGGGCAGGAAGCCCGTGTCTATGGCCCGGTGGCCCTCGTATGCGACGAATATCATGTTCACGACCGCCTGGTCGCCGGAGAAGTAGCCTTCAGAGGTATAGACCTCCACGTTCTGGAACAGGGCGCCGAGCGTCTCTTTTACAATCGAAGGGACCCGCGCCTGTCCGGTCCGGTTTTCCCCAATGAAGTTCATCACGAGGACCCCTTCCGGGGTGAGTCTTTTTTTCATCAGCTCAAAGGCCTCCAGGCTCACCAGATGGCTCGGGGGCGTGTCGCCGGAAAAGGCGTCCACGAATATTATGTCGTAGGCCTCTCCAGGGCTCTTCAGGAAGTACCTTCCGTCCTCTATGAAGGTCCTGTGCCTTTCAGGGTCGTATGAGAAGTACTTCGAGGCGGTCTCGACTACGCCGGGGTCTATCTCGACCACGTCAGTGGCCATGCCATAGGAGCTGAGCCTCCTGGGCAGCATGCCGCTGCCCAGGCCTATCACGAGGGCGCGTTTTGCATCAGGGCTGTACGAAACAGCGAGCTGCTCGGCGTAATACGTGTACCTGGATACGGGCAGGCCGGTGGTCATGTCTATGGTACCCTGTATCATGTTCTCGAGCAGGAACTCCCTGAACGTCATCTCGCCGTAGGAGTAGTCCACGACCTTTATCTGTCCATAGGGGCTGTCTATCTTCTCTACGACAGAGACCCGTGTACCGTCCGGCCTCGTCATGGACGGAAGCTCGGTGGGAAGCGCCGCGAGCGCCAATGGTATCGCCAGGATCCCGGCGGCTATCATGCGCTGCCTGAAAAAGGCCCAGTATCCGGCTGCGATGGCGAAAAGGATGAAGGCGGTGAGGTATATGATGTTGTTGACTCCGAGGCCGGGTATGAGGACAAACCCGGTGAGGACCGTGCCTATGAAGCTGCCGAAGGTGGAAACGGCGTAGAGCCATCCGACGGTCCTGCCTACGCCCATATCGGAGCTCATGTAAAGCCTCACGATATAGGGGCTCACGATCCCGAGCAGAAACAGAGGCGGGCCGAAGAGTGCGACAGAGCTCGCAAGCGAACCGGCACGGAGTCCAAGAGACAGAGCGGAGCCTATTATGAAATTCTTTGTAAGCGGGATCGATAGCACGAAGAGCCCGGCGAGGAATATGACCCAGAAGAGCGCCCCGTGGCTGGTCTTCCTGTCAGCCAGCGCCCCGCCGAACCAGTAGCCGAGCGCAAGAGAGACGAGCGCGACGGTAATGAGGGACGTCCAAATGAAAAGGCTTACTCCGAAAGGCGGGCCTATGATCCTGGAGCCCAGGAGCTCTATGACCATCACCATCGCGCCGCATACGAATGCGGTGAAAACAAGGTATCTGCTTATTGCCACTCGTCCGTCTCCTTCAGGCCCCTGCCACCCGGCTGCTTTCTACTTCGCGCACCTGAAACCGAAGTTGTTGTTCCTGGTCAGGGGGTGGAAGAAGATCCTGTTGAAGGCCGGGGCGCTGATGCCGCACTTGTAGTAGGTACAGTCGTACCACGACCCCCCTTTCAATACCTTGTACTTCTCGCCGTAGTTCTCGTCGGGATGGGTGTTGCCCTTGTGGGGCTTGAACCAGCTGTCGGTCCATTCAAAGGCGTTGCCAGCCATGTCATAGACCCCGTAGGGGCTCTTGCCGTTCTCGAAGCTGCCGACCGGCATGGTGTCTTCGTTGCCGTACTGCGGCGTGTTGCCCTTTTCCCTGTCGAATTTGCTGCCCCACGGGAAGGCCCTCGCGTCCGTCCCTCTGGCGGCCTTCTCCCATTCCTGCTCAGTGGGCAGCCTCTTGCCCTCCCATTTGCAGAAGGCGTCGGCATCGGCCCAGGTGACGTAGACTACCGGGTGGTTCTCCTTGCCCTCGGGAATGCGGCCGCCTGTCCAGTGTGTAGGGACCGGCTTTCCCGTGGCGTCGGTAAACGCCTTGTATCGCTTGTTCGTTACCTCGTATTTGTCGATATAGAAAGAATCGAGCGAGAGCTTGTGCTCGGGCTGGCTTTTGGGCCACCAGTCGTTGGCGCCCATGGTGAACTCGCCGGCAGGCACGAGGGCCATGTCCCTGGGCGCCTTCGCGCCCTTCCGGGCCGCGGGCCTGGCGGCGTTCGCAGCCACCTCCGCTTTCGCATACTTCTCCATCTCCGCGTTTGCGTGAGGCGCCCCGTAACGGTCGTTTATGTCGAGATAGGCATCACTTAGTCCAGGGCCGTGGCATTCCACGCAGGTATCGTCCCTTGTGTAGTCGATGGAGTAGCGCCTGTCGGAGGTATGGCACTGTGTGCAGTCCGGCTCGCCGGTCTCCGGGTCATAGGCGTCCCTCTGGTTTGCAAAGGTGTTGGCGCCGGTTATGGCTGAGGCAAGGATGAGGACTGAAAGGAGCCCCTTTGAGCTATTTCGCATCTGTACCGCCTGTCCGGGCCGGTGTGGTTTCCTGCCTCGCAGCCACTGCCTTCAAGCCCTCCTGTTCCAGGAATCTGATATAAGCGAGCACGTTCCAGCGCTCTTCGTCGGTCAGTATTTCCTGCCACCTCGGCATGGACATGGCTTCACCGCCTATGTCCCTGTGTATGCCCTCGCTCACGGACTTGAACATCTCCTCGTCGGTCTTGGCCATTCTCTTCCTGTCCTCCACGAAGTTGGCCGGGTGAGGGGAGAGGGCGATTCCTACGGGCCCATCGCCAAATCCCTTCTGCCCGTGGCAGAAATGGCAATACTTGAAGTAGATATCCTTGCCCTGCTCGAGGTTGGCTGCCTCGGGCCTTACCGGTGTCTTCTTGGCAGAGACGGCATCGGGAGCTGACCCGCTCCCGCCGCCGGAGCAGCCAATCACAGCGGACGCGATAAGCACCGCGAGCGCCGCAAGGGCGCCCGTGGGCAGCAGGTTTCTCTTACGCTTGTTCGCGCTCATATACGGCCCTTATGGTTTGACATCCGGGTCGAGGTACTCGATAGTCGCCTTGTCCCTCAAGTCCTTTATCCAGTTTTTCCAGCCCTCGACCTCTTCCTTGTCCTTGAGCTCCTCTTTGAGCTTCTCTATGTTGAGGTCCTCGAACTTCTTTTGAACCTCAGGCATCCGGCCCTCGACTTTGACAATATGGTAGCCGTAGAGCGTCATGACAGGGCCGATGATATCGCCTTCCTTGGCCGTCTCCACCGCTGTCTCTATCTCCTCGAATATGCTGCCCACGTGCGCCCAGCCCATGTCGCCGCCGTTGGCCGCGTTGGGGTCCTCGGAGCGCTCTTTGGCGAGCTTGGCGAAGTCCTCGCCTGATTTGGCCAGATCGAGTATCTCATCGGCCTTTTTCTTCGATTCGTTCCAGACCTTTGTGCCGCCCGATGGGTCGGCCTTCACGAGAATGGAGCGGAGGTGTAGTTTTTCAGGCTCCCTGAATTTTTCCGAGTTGCTCTCGTAGTATTCCCTCACGAATTTGTCATCGACCTTTTCCGCGGCTATCTTCTTGAACTCCTTTTTCTTTTCGGTCGAGACCTTCTGGACTGTAAGGTTTTTCCTGAACTCCTCCCTGAGGTCGGCCATGGTCATCTTGCTTCTCTTGAGGGCCTTCTCCAGGCTCTCTCCGGGAGGGAGCCTCTTTTTGATGTCCTTTATCTCTTTGTCGATGTCCTTATTGGCGGCAAGGTTGAATTTGTTGCTCTTGGCGAAGTCGTAGATGAGCTCGCTGTCGATGAGGTTGTTTACGGCCTTCTTGCGGACCTTGGCGAAGCGCTCGTCCGAGACCGTCTGGTGATACGTCATATATGGAAGGAGCTTGTCAGTGGCCGTGTCCAGCTCTCCCCGCGTGACCCCGGACCCGTTTATCTTCATTACGATATCGGTCTCCTTAGGCGCCTGCTTCGGAGCATCCGCTGCCAGGACAGGGGACGCTGTGAGGGCTATGGCGAAAAATGAAGCAACGAGTAACCCCTTGGAAAAGCTCATGACTCAAGACCTCCGGTTTTGTTAGGTGCCATTATAATACAAAGCCTCTAAAGAAAAAACAGTTTTTCAGGTTTATGGGGCTGCTTTTTGCGAGTTTTTTCAGCTATTTTAACCGCTCCCGGGGCTATGTCCAGGATGCTTCGATTCAGAGGCCCTATTCTATCCTCTTCAGCTTAAAACATGGGTTAGAGCTTGATTAATTTTTTTTAATCGCGCAATTTTCCAGGTGAATTGATGAAGGGGTGAACAAACCTTGCCCAGGGCAGGGGAAAAGGCCTGCAATGGGCTGCAGGGGCCTTAATAGCGCTATCAGGATATTGACAATGCATCGATGGTTGCGGAAAGCGGGCTTGAAAGCCCGGGGGAGGAGCAGGGCAAATAAAAAGGGCCGGCATTTTCATGCCGGCCCTTTTTCA
>CAZDUP010000043.1:0-11289 GCA_964508625.1 uncultured Thermodesulfobacteriota bacterium | reverse complement strand
CAACGACATGACGGCAATTAAGGCCCTGCGATGTTCGTGCGGCCGCGGGCTTGAGCTCATGGAGGAGATCGCGACAAAGGCCGAGGACACCTTTACTCTCCGCGACGGACGTCTCATCTCGCCCTCGGTCCTCACGCACCCGTTCAAGCCGATGCATTCGATAGAGGAGTCGCAGATCATACAAAAGGATTACGATCACATAATAATAAAGCTGGTGCCGAAGCCAGGCTACGCCAAGTCTGATGAAGAGCATCTGCACAGGGAATTCAAGGCCAGGCTCGGGGACGATGTGCGAATAGAAATACAGCTCGTGGACGAGCTGCCGAGGACCAAAAGCGGCAAGTTCCGCTGGGTCATCTCGGAAGTCCCGGTCGGGATATAGGAATAACTGACAATGTGCGGAATAGCCGGATTAGTATACAGCGATCCTAACAGGGCATGTGACCCTGAGCTCCTTTCCCGGATGAGGGACACGATGGTCCACAGGGGCCCGGACGAGAGCGGCGCGTACGTGAGCGGGAACGCCGGGCTGGGGCACAGGCGCCTAAGTATAATCGACCTCTCGGGCGGCCAGCAGCCCATCACCAACGAGGACGGGAGCGCATGGATCGTCTTCAACGGAGAGATATACAACTTCAGGGAATTGAAGCGCGGGCTCGAGGCCAGGGGGCACTCCTTCAAGACTAACAGCGACACCGAAGTCATACTGCACCTTTACGAGGAGGCTGGCGATGGCTGCGTGGACTCGCTCAACGGGATGTTCGCCTTTGCTATATGGGACAACAGGAGAGGAAGGCTCTTTGTTGCCAGGGACAGGATGGGCGTGAAGCCCCTTTACTACTCGGAGACCCAGGACGGGCTTGTCTTCGCCTCGGAAATTAAGGCGTTGCTCAGAAGCGGACTGGTCAAGGGAGAATGCGACAGGGCCACTGTATTCGAGTACTTCACCTTCAGGCATATCTCGGGCGACCGGACCATGTTCAAAGGCGTCAAGAGCTTACCGCCCGGCCACGCGATTTTCTACGAGAACGGACGGTCCAGGATATCCCGGTACTGGTCGCCTTTCCCGAAAAAAAGGGAGGACATATCATTTCCAGAAGCAGTCGAGAGGGTCTCAGCCCTGCTCCATGACTCCGTCAGGATACGGCTCGTAAGCGACGTGCCGCTCGGGACCTTTTGCAGCGGCGGCATAGATTCGAGCCTGGTGACGGGCATAGCCTCCAAGTACGCAAGCGGGACCCTCAACACCTTCTCCGTGGGTTTCCATGAGAGCGACTACGACGAGACATCTTTCGCAAGATCCGTATCAGACAGATTTGGCACAACGCACCACGAGCTCCGGCTTACTAACGATGAGTTCGCGGGCCTCCTTCCCGGACTCGTATGGAACAATGACGAGCCCCTGAACTTCCCGAATTCGGTCCATATGTACGCCATATGCGCCCTCGCAAGGGAGTTCGTCACGGTCGTGCTAACCGGAGAGGGATCAGATGAGCTCTTTGCCGGCTACCCGAGGTACCTCATACCGAGGCTCATAGATTATTATCATCGGACACCGGCTTTGGCCAAGCGGATATTTGAGGCGGGAGCAGGCCTTTTCAAGGACCATCGCGTGGAAAAGCTCAGGCGGTTCTCGGCGCTGCACCTCGAAGAGGCCATAATATACAATTCGAGTTTCCTGGACAGGGACTTTCTATCTTCTGTCCTCAAGGACTACAGCCCCGCTGACCTTACACCCAGAAGGGAGTGCGTCGAGCAGGCTGCGGCCCTCGGGCTTGACCCGGTCTCCACGCTATCTCTCCTGGACCAGCAGAACTATCTCGTCTCCATCCTCAACAGGCAGGACAAGATGAGCATGGCAGCGAGCATCGAATCAAGGGTGCCGTTCCTCGATTACAGGCTGGTCGAGCTCGCGAACAGCCTGCCCGTTTCCTGCAAGATGACACTCTTCGACAGAAAGAGGGTCGTAAAGGCCGTCTCCAAGGGGATACTGCCCGATGAGGTCATAAACAGGAGAAAATCGGGCTTCGGGGTGCCGCTCGACAAATGGCTGAGGTCGGATAAGGGCATGGGGCAGCTCGCCTCTGCCCTCGGCTCGAGCGCGCTCCTTCCAGGATACATGGACATGGAGAGGCTGAAGAAAGTGCTCTCCGAACACGCGTCCGGCGCCGCGGACCATACGGATTTCATCTGGTCTACCGTGAGCTTCAATCTCTGGCTTGAGGCCTTCGGGTTATAGTTTGACAGGGGCGAAAAAAAGGCCGCGTGCGCTCGTGCTCACCTTCGGGCCTGCCCATGAGAGGCCGTGGTGGTGGAAGCACCTTGACTTTGACAAGGGCGGCTGCGAAGTCGATTACCAGCGTATCTCAATAGGGAGCAGGAGGTCCCACCAGGTATCGGCCTTGCACATGCTCGCCCTGGCTGCGTCGATGGTCCCTTTTATGCTCAAGGCCAGAAGCAGATACGATTACGTCCTCACGTTTGAATGCGATGTCACTACGTTCATCGTCTCCTTGCTGCAGACTCTCACTTTTTCGAGAAGGCCGCGCCACGTTGTCCTTCAATTCATAATGAGGGAGAAGCGCCGGGACCTGGTCTCCAGGCTCAAATACCTTTTCATGAAGCTCTGCTTTTCCTCGGTCCACAAGGCCGTCTGCTCTTCTGTTTCAGAGGCCGAATACTACAGGGAGGTCTTTGCCTGGAACCCCTCCAAGGCCTGCTTTGCGCCGATGCATACTGACCCTGGCCTGCAGGCACGGCGGAGCGTGGACACTGAAAAAAAATACATTGTCGCAGCCGGGAGGACATTCAGGGACTACGACACGCTCGTATCCGCTTTGAGCGGCACGGACATACGCGCGGTTATCGTGGCCTCGCCTCAATGCATGCCTGGAAGAGAGCTGCCGGAAAACGTAAGCGTCCTTTATGACATAGACGGCGAAAGGCTCCGGGGGCTCATCGCTGAATGCGCGATGATGGTGCTGCCGCTAAAGGACAGGCGCATATCCACTGGACAGAGCGTGATGCTCGAGGCAATGGCAATGGGCAAGGCCGTCATCGCGACGAGGACGAGCGGCACAGTTGATTATATCGAGGACAGGGTCAATGGAGTGCTGGTCGAGCCCGGAAACCCTGAGATGCTGAGGGAGGAGATAAAAAGGCTCTATCAGGACCCTCATCTCCGAAAAGTTCTCGGAGAGAACGCCATGAAGGCCGTTGAGGAACGATATCTCCCGCAGCATTATTATGAGAATGTTGCGCGCATACTCGGCAAAAGCAGCCCCCCTGAGCGGCGGGGGTGATAAAAATCACTTGTTTTCCGTTCAGTTGCTAATAAAATAGGCCAATAAACCCTTTACCGTCTAGCCGGAGGCCAGTAACATGAAAAAAACACTTTCCTTTCTGCTCTTCCTATTCGTATTCTCCTGCGTTGAAATAGAGGCAAAGACACTTTACGTGGACGAAAGGACTGGAAACGATTCAAGGACCTATGCCGAGAACTCCGAATCCCTGCCATGGGCGACCCTGGGCAGGGCGGTATGGGGGAACGCGAACAGATCCACCCCCAATACCGGCGAGGCAGCGAGGGCGGGCGACACGGTTATAGTCAGCCCGGGAAATTACTATGCGCCCGGCACTGGAACGAGGTTCATCCCCGCCTTCAACCCGGTCAACTCCGGCTCTGCAGGCAATTACATAACCTTCCAGGGCCGCGGCAACGTATATCTGCACCTGTCCTCCTCAAACGGCCCCGTTATAGGCGCGTACTACAAGGATTACATCATCTGGGACCACTTCATAATCGATGAGGCGACAGCCCCGCCGCACTCCGACACCGGCCCGATGACTACACTCTTCAGCAGCAACATAATATTCCGGAACAGCGAGGTGCGCGGGATAGCCGTCAGCTACATAGACAACCACAACGCGATCCGGCTTGAGGAGTCGAACAACATACTTGTCGAGAACAACAAGCTGCACGGCACAAAGCGCCCTGATGACAGCCATAACGCCGCGGCCATAATGATGTACTCGGCTGATAACGTAACGGTGCAGAACAATGAGATCTACGACAGCAACGCCGGTATCTTCCCGAAGGGCCTTGACAACGCCAATGTGGTCATCAGATGGAACCTCCTCTACAACAACATCAAAGGCATACGGACAAGCTATAGCGTAGGCGGGAGCGTCTATCAGAACGTAATCCGCGATTGCCAAGCCGGCGGCATCGGCATACAGATAGCCGAGAACACCAGAAACTACACCTTCGCAAACAACACCATAGACAATTGCGACAGCGGGCTGCATATCGGTGTGAACACGGGTTTTTCCGGTAACGTCTTCAGGAACAACCTGATAACGAACGTGCGTACCGGGGTCAATGCCGGAGAAGTGCCATCGCTGCCCGGCTTTTCGTCGAATCATAACAATTTTTACTGGAATACGAGGTATTTCACGCTGAGCGCATCTGTCCTGAGCCTCGCGCAATGGAGGTCTGCCAGCGGTAATGACATGAATTCGAGGACCGTGGACCCTCAGTACGCCAATATTTCAGTCGAAAACTTCAGGCTTCTGAGCTCTTCGCCCCTGAGGAACAGCGTTCCCGATGTGCTGGACCTGAACGGCAACAGCAGCACCTCCGACCTCATCAATGTCGGCGCCTACGTAACTGGAATTGAAAAGATAGGCCTTATACTGCCGTCTCCCTCGGCCCCCGATAACCTCCGCCTCCTTGTGGATTAAGGTTTCGCGTATACCGGAGATGCGCCGCCCTGCTTTGAACGGGCGGCGCATACCGGAATGATTAAGGACTGTTCACCCCTCCTGGAACTCTGTGCTTTTCTTCACGGGACATAGAATAACCTCGCAAGTGCAAATCATTGACATATCCTGAAAAAAAATCACGCGGGCCTGCCGCCGCACCCGGCCGGATTGCCGAGATAGACTCCTTCAGAGCCATCGCAATCCTTGGTGTAATATTCATCCATACCGAGCCGTTCAGGCATCTCGGCGATGGCAGTCTCGTTTACTGGACAATCTCCGTACTTCTGAACTCGCTTAGCCGTTTTGCGGTCCCGTTCTTCTTCATCACATCCGGATATTTCTTTGCGAAGGGGTTCAAGGAAGGACGGCCTGACGAGAGGCGTTATTTCAGGAACGTCAAGAGGCTCCTTTTCCTGTTCCTTGCGTGGTCGATCATCTATTTCGTGGTCCCGACCTCCGCAGGTGCAGTCTATCAAGAAGGCCTTTTCAGTGCGGTCTGGTCGCACATGAGTGCCGTAATCGCAGAGACGACGCTTACTGAGTTGGTCTTTCAGGGTACAAAGGTCCACCTTTGGTTCTTGATAGCGCTGGTCTTTGCCGTCTCATTCGCCTTTTTCCTGCACAGGCCGCAACTGAAATGGTTGTTTTATGCCGGCGCAACAGCCCTTTACGCTGCTGGCCTTCTTTCCGGCCCTTACGCGTCCACGCCTCTTGGCATTGCCATGGACTTTGATATCCGAAATGGCCCCTTTTTCGGGACGTTTTTCGTTGCCATCGGGATATGGCTTTACGGCAGGAATGCAAACGTGCGCGTTAGCGCCGCGCTCTCGCTCACGGTCCTCGGTTTTGCCCTTCAGGTTGCGGAAGCCTTTTTGCTGAACAGATTTTACGGCCTTTCTCCCTTTGAACATGATTATCTGATAGGGACAGCGCCATTCGGCATTGGGCTCATGCTGCTGGCGACGTCAGGATTTAAGTCAGGCAGGGCCACGCGTCTGTCCACCATCGGGCGGTATTCGCTGGGCATCTATCTTTCCCATTTCCTGATACTGGAGCTGTCAAATCCCCTAAGCTATCTGATCAGCGGCCCGGCCTGGGAAATACTCTTCCCGGCAATCGTTTTTGCATCGAGCCTTTTACTGGTACTGCTCCTCTCCAGGATACCCTACTTAAGCCGCCTCGTAATATGATCGCCCGGGTAACCGCCGGGGTCAAAAACGTCAATAAAGGATAAAAAGATGGACCTTCTTCAGCGTATCTTCCGCTCTCTTCCAGACAGGGTGCAAAAGGGCATAGTGATGGCGAAGCACCGGAGCTTCCGGCTGGATTTGCCTGAGCAAGGCACTGAGGGCCGGGCAGATGTCCAGAAGACGATCCTTATCCTCGGCATGCACCGGAGCGGCACCTCTCTCACCGGGGAGATATTGAAGGAATTCGGGGTAAACCTCGGGGAAAAGTTCCTGAAGCCCGAAAAGGAGAACCCGAGGGGCTTTTTTGAAAACCTGCTGGTAGTCAGGATGAACGACAAGATCCTCGCGCTCGCGGGAGGGACCTGGGACAGGCCGCCGGCAAGGGACAGGGTTCTCTCCCTCATGTCCAACAAGCGGCTGATGGATGAGATCCAGGCCCTGGTCAGTTCCCATGAGGACGTACTCTGGGGCTGGAAAGACCCCCGTACCGTCCTCACGATAGACCTGTTCCTTCCTTTTCTCAAAAACCCATATTTCATCTTCTGTCACAGGGACGAGAACGCTATCGCCAAATCCATAAACAAACGGAACGGTACTCCGCTGGAGCAGGGACTGGGACTGGCCCGCCATTACAAGGATAGGATGGCGGAATTCGCCAAGTCCACCAAATCCCCTTCCCTTCATCTGCATTATGAGGACTATTTCAAGGACCCCAAAGGCCAGTTCGAGAAGATAAGAGGGTTTCTTGGTTTCACCAAGAATGTGAGCGCCGATATCATCGACAGGAAGCTTAAACACTTCTGAACGGCGTTTGCATCATCATGGACGAGCGGCAAAATTGGAAACATTCCTAAAAGACATCATCCTGCCATCAAACCTCGTCGTCTTCATGCTTGCGGCCGGTCTGGTTTTTTTCGTGCTCAGGGCGAAAAGGGCGGCATGGTCCGCCCTGTTTTCTTCGATGGCATTGTACCTGATATTCGCCCTGGGGCCTGTCTCGTACCTGCTGCTCGGAAGCCTTGAATACAGATACCCGGCTTTTGGAGAGGACGTACCGGAAGGGGTCAGGAAAATAGTAGTCCTCACCGGGGATGGGGAAAGGGACCCCATGCTGCCGCTTAGCAGCATGGTAAACAGCTCGTCATCTTTCCGCCTGATCGAGGCGGCCAGAATATTTCAAAAGGGAAAGGGCATGGAGGTAATCATAACAGGCTTCGGAGACGTCCCGGCGCTGATGAAAGAAGCTCTCGTGGCCATCGGCTTGCCGGAGGAAAGCATAGCGGTCGAGGGCCGTTCGCTAAACACCTTCGAGAGCGCGAGGAATCTGGGCTCTGTTATAGGAAAAAGCCCGTTCGTGCTTGTCACGTCCGCGGGTCATATGCCAAGGTCGATGATGGTCTTCTCCAAGTTGGGAATGAACCCGGTGCCTGCACCGACGGATTTTCTTACGCACAGGAACTTCATGGCCGTGAGCTACGCGCCGAGGCCCCTTCACCTCAGGAACTCAGACCTTGCCGCGCACGAATACGCGGCAATGGCCTGGTACTGGCTGCTCGGCAGGTTGTGATATTATGAAAGGGATGTTTGCAATGCCCCTGGATGTGCCTGCTTATGAGGGCAGCTTTCCATCATATCGTGCCGCTGACCTCGGGCGAGTAGGCGCTTTCGTTGCCGTTGAGGTCATATGCAGTCACCGCGAAATAATAGGTGCCTGCGGGAAGGTCCTCCATCGTATAGGAGTTCGAGTTTCCAACGTCAATGCTGCCGGTATAGCTTCCCGAGGACGATCCATAATGAAGCTTGTAACCGGCTATATCCTCGATTGCCATCGCGGTCCCATCGACCCTTGTGCCAGGTGCCTCCCAGTTCAGTGTGACGGAGCTGCTCGCGGCAGGCGATCCCGAGCCTGGAGTGATGGACGAGTCGCCGGTCCCGCCGCCGCCTCCGCCGCAACCATAGAGGGCTAATGCAATCAGAACTGCACCGAGAAGATTTCGCTTGAGCATGAGATTCATCATTGTACCCGATTGTAATTGGCTCATTATTAAGCTACTCTCATTGTATTCTTCCATTTACAGCAGTTCCGTGACCGCTGTCACAATGAATGAAAGCTTCCGGCATTACATTCTACAGAATATGTTCCGCCGCAAACAAGATATTTTTACAAGTACCGCCCGGCACATTGATGCGGCGAGACATGGGGGCAGTGTAGATTGAGCTACCTTGCGCTGCTGCCTGCCGCAAACGTGCTCCTCTGTGTTGGACTCGGGCTGTTCACTTTTTTGAAGGGACGGCGGCAGCCCTCGAACATCGGCTTCGCGCTCGGCCTCTTCTGCCTCGCCCTTATCGAGGCAGGCAGCGCCCTGGCATTGGCAGGCCCCTTCCAGGCCAGTAACCCGTCCGCAGGCATCAGCCTGAACCTTGCCGGGCAGGCACTGTTGCCGGCTTTCTGGGGGCTTTTCTCGGCTGTCTTCGGCAGGGGCGGCATTTCAAACACCCCCTCTAGGACGATTTCGGCGCTTGCCGTTATGACTTTAGCATCTTTTGCGCTGGCTTATTATTCGCGCGATCCCGTCTTTTTCGATATATACGGCATTGGCGAGGCCACGGGCAGGGCTTTCTTCGCCACGACAGTCTATTCACTCGGGGACGCTGGCAAATACTTCTACATCTTCGTCATCCTGGGCCTGACGTACAACCTCATACAGCTTGAGAACACGCTGCGGTCCTCTTCCGGAGGCAAGCGCTGGCATATAAAATACGTCATCATCGGAGTCGGGGGCATCCTGGCCTTCTATATAGTCTTCTCGAGCCAGATACTGCTCTTCTCCGGCCTCACGGTGGAGACGCTCCTTCTCGCGTCGGCCATAACCTTTATCTCGGTCGCCATGGCCGGCGTGTTCATAGTAAGGAACAGGCTTCTTGACGTCGATATCTTCATCTCGAGATACGTCGTCTACAACTCCTTCACGGTCCTGGCCGTGGGCATATACCTCCTGGCCGTAGGGATCCTCGTAAAGGGGATAAGGCTCTACGACCTGCCGCTCAACAACTTCTTAAGCATCCTTTTCATCTTCATCTCCCTTTTCGCGCTCATCCTCGTTCTTTTCACCTCGACCGTGAGGCGCAAGGCACAGCTATTCATAAACAGGCACTTCTACAGGCACAAATACGAGTTCAGAGACAAGTGGATGGAGACCATCGAAAAGATAAGCCCGAAAAGGGAGGTCGAGGATGTCACATCCACCTTGAAGGAGCTCGTCTCAGAGACCGTAGGGGCTCGCCCAGTGCATATCTGGCAATACGAGCCCATGACCTCGAGCTTCGAGTGTCCTGACGCAGGCCTCCCGGAAGGCCTAAGGTCCATAGGCTGGGAGCATCCGCTGCCCGGATGCGTAAAAAGCAGTAAAGGTCCTTTCTATTTGAGCGAAATTAAGGAGTGCGCGGGCGAGAGCCTTCTGGCAGGCATCGGAGCCGTCCTTTGCGTTCCCCTGAGCGCTGGAGACGGCGTAGCCGGGTTCATGCTCCTTGGAAGGGACATGTCCGGGGAGCCCTATCAGGCCGATGATTTCGACATCCTCAAGGCCATAGCCACGCAGGCCGCGGTGCAGATAAGGAACATCAGGTACGGACACGACCTCATGAACATGAAGACAGTAGAGGGCTTCAACAGGCTCTCCGCCTTCATCATGCATGATCTCAAAAACCTGACCAACTCCCTTTCCCTTGTCAGCCAGAACGCGACTCACAACATGGAAAACCCCGAGTTCCAGAGGGATGCCATAAAGACCATAGACGCGACGGTAAACAGGATGAAGGCGGTCATAGCGAGGCTCTCGGCCGCGCCAGACGGGCAGCTTGCGCGCTTCAAGGAGACCGACCTGAAATCACTTTTGACCGGGGCATTGGGCAGGTGCGCGTTTACCGAGAGCAAGGACGTGAGCATAAGGGTCGAGGCCGGCGATCTCCCCCTTTTGCGTGTTGACCCTGAAGCAATGGAAATGGTAATTTTGAACCTGATTTCAAATGCTTTTGAGGCCCTCAGGGGTCAGGGCGAGATATCCATAAGCGCTTTCCTCAGGGACGGCGCCGTCAATCTCACGATTTCGGATACCGGCGAAGGAATGACCCCCGAGTTCATCAGGGATTCTCTTTTCACGCCTTTCGTGACAACTAAAAAGAGCGGGTTCGGCATAGGCCTTTACCAGTGCAGGAGCATCATAGAGGCGCACGGAGGCAGGATAGAGGTCAAGAGCGTGCCGGACAAGGGCACGTCCTTCACAATCTCATTCCCCCCTGGCTCGCCGCCTCTTAAATCCTAATGGACAAGACCAGAGTACTGATAGTCGATGACGACGAATCCATAAGGACCCAGATGAAATGGGGGCTTATAAAGGACTACGACGTCTTCACCGCAGTTGACGGCGAGACGTGCCTGAAGGCATTCGAGTCTCACCGCCCCCCGATCGTGCTCATGGACCTCGGGCTGCCTCCTGACGCGGACGGGAGCGCCGAAGGACTGCGTCTCCTCAAAAGGCTTCTGGAGCTCGATCCGTCCCTCAAGGTCATAGTCATAACCGGGAACTCGGACCGCAATTCGGCGCTCGCGGCCGTTGCTCAGGGCGCTCACGATTTTTTCGCCAAGCCCATACAGCTCGATGAATTGAAGGCCATCCTCAAGAGGGCGCAGTACGTCTACTCTCTCGAGACCGAGTACAGGGAGCTGCAGCAGCGGGTGGATGGAAAGGGACTTGGCGAGCTTATTGGCACGAGCAGGCGCATGCAGGATGTCTTTACCACTACCGGCAAGGTGGCCACGACCGATGTCCCTGTTCTCATAACCGGTGAAAGCGGCACTGGAAAGGAGCTCATTGCCAGCGCCATCCATACAAACAGTCTCCGTAAGGATATGCCTCTCGTTCCTATAAACTGCGGCGCGATACCCGAGAACCTCATGGAGAGCGAGCTCTTCGGCCACGAAAAGGGCGCGTTTACCGGAGCCCATATCCAGCGGTCAGGGAAGATTGAGCTTGCCAGGGGCGGCACCCTCTTCCTTGACGAGGTCGGCGAGCTTCCGCTCGCGCTGCAGGTGAAGCTACTGCGTTTTCTTCAGGACCACAAGATAGAGCGCATCGGAGGGCGGGAGACCATCACGGTCGATCTCAGGGTCATCGCGGCAACGAACAGGGACCTGAAGGCCCTCATAGCAGAGGGACGGTTCCGCGAAGACCTCTACTACAGGCTCGCGGTAGTTTCCATCGACGTGCCTCCACTCAGGGAGAGGGGCGACGACATACTGCTGCTTGCGCGGACTTTCCTCAAGCGGTATTCGGCC
>CAZDUP010000042.1:3576-11395 GCA_964508625.1 uncultured Thermodesulfobacteriota bacterium | reverse complement strand
CCTTCAAAGACTTTAGGTTCGCGTCCTGACCCCCCATGAACTACCGGGGGGTCAGGACGGGAAGAACTGAAAGTTTTTGGAGAGAGTTTGAGAGAACCTTTTTACAAAAAGGTTCTCTCAACATTCCTTTGCCAGCCCGCGCAATCGAGATTCCAGGTTACGGGTATGCCATGCAACGACGAGTACGAAGAGAGGCCAAAGGCCCGCCTTGGGCATTTGGCCGTAGAGTTCACATTCAGGTAGCCTGCCGCTCTTGTTTCTTATCCGCACCCCGCTCAGATGGTTTTTCCCTGCTTGAACTTATCGCTGTCATAGCCGTCATAGGTTTGATGCTGGCCGTGGTCTTTCCGAGGCTGCACGGTCTTCAGGACCGTTATCTGGACTCTGATTCCGAGAGGCTTGCGCTGCTCATTTCGTACGCCGGGGAAAAGGCAGCGAGCTCGCGGACATATTACAGGGTGGGCTTTGAGATGGATAATGCGGGGATAGTTATGGAGGGGTCGCCAGACGGCAAGGAGTTTGTGCCTGTGACTGACCCGGCCTTGCGGTCATTCAGGCTCAAGGAGGGCGTGGAGATAGGAGAGGTCTCGGCGCCGGGGCTGGGCAAGGTGACTCGCGGCCAGACCGCGATAATCATGGCGCCGACAGGCGCTCCTGCGTTCGAGGTCGCGTTGGTCTCTGGCAGCCGGAGGACGGTCATAACCTACAACCCATATACGGGCAGGGCGGAGCTGTCGAAAAAGAATGAAGATGCCGTTAAATGATAGGGGCGGCTTTACGCTCATCGAGGTGATGGTGGCGCTCGCCATACTCACGGGCTCGGTGGCCATGCTCATAGGGAGCTTCAATTTTCACCTTGGCACAACGGCGCGAAGCCGCGAAGAGGTGATCGCCACTGTGCTGGGCATGGAGAAGATTGAGGAAGCGCGCCTTTCCGGGGGCTCTGTCGGCCTTGAGGGCGATTTCGGTGAGGCTTATCCTGAGTATAGTTGGACGCTTCTGGAAGAGGATTCCGGGCTGAAGGGCGTCAAAAGGCTTGAGCTCAAGGTCACGAACGGGAAGGGGGCTCCGCTCTCACTTGTCTATTTTAATAAAGAGGAATGACGGGTTTACGCTTGTCGAGGTGCTCGTGGCAATCGCGCTCACTGCGCTCTTGCTCACGGCCCTCTATTCAGCCTTTTTCTCGATAGCCGGGGCAGGGGCGACTGCTAACAGGGCATCAGAGAGGTATGCCGAGGCAGGGAGATTTCTGGAGAGGTTCGCTATAGAGACGCGCTCGGCCTATTTCATGAGGGGCAATCCCTATACTCTTTTTGAGGGAGACAGGACAAGGCGGCACTCGGAGGTGGCCTTTACCTCGTTCACATACCCTCCTGCCCTGGGGGATGCGCCTGGGAGCGACCTTATCGCCCAGAGATACTCGGTAGAGCGTGACGGGGAGAAGAAGCATCTCCTCAAGGAGGTCTGGAGCCCGTATACAGGCGGCATGATGGGCTTCCGGGCTCTTCAGGATGTTGGAGACTTTGAGGTGAGCTTCTATAACGGCAAGGACTGGGCAAAGGCATGGGACGCGAGGCTCGAGGGGGCGCTCCCAAAGGCCGTTCGCGTGAAGCTCACCCTGTCCACAGGGGAAGAGCTGGTGCAGACCTCTGTGCCTATGATAAGATAGAATATCAGCAAAATTGTGCAACTATGCGTTTTATAGATGAAATCAACAATCGAGAGAGAGGGCTAGCCCTGGTAACGGTCCTCCTGGTCGTGGCGCTCCTCACTACGCTGGTGACGGATTTCATCTACAGGAGCTATATCTCTACGAGCAGGGCCTCGAACTTCAGGGATTCGGCCCGGGCAAGCCTGCTGGCAAGGGACGGCGTCACGCTTGCGAGGGCAGGCCTCCAGGAGCTTACGAGGAAGGACCCTCATCTTGTGATGGACGAGGGGGGCATAGTCTTCTCGCAGACCATTGCCGAGGGGCTTGTAATCGAGGTCAGGGCAACGGACGAGCGCTCGAGGCTCTCTGCCCGCGTCGTATATCCGTTGACCGGGGTAACAGAGCCGAAGGCGCACGGCAGTTTTGGAAGGCTCCTGAAGGCGGTGAGGATAAGCGACGTCCAGCTTGTCGATGCGCTTGCAGACTGGATAGACAACGACAGCTCCCCGAGGCCTGGCGGCGCCGAGGAGCAGCACTACAAGGCGATTTCAACGCCGTACGTGCCGAGGAACAACTACCTTGAGAGCACTGACGAGCTCAGGCTCATAAAGGGATACGGCAAAGGGGTCCTGGACGCCATCGGGCAGTATGTGACGCCGTACAACCCGGACGGCCTGGTGAACATAAATACGGCGCACAAGACAGTGCTCATGTCCTTGTCTGACGAGATGACTGAGCCGATGGCAGACGAGATAATAAGGCACCGGAAGGAGACGCCATTCAAGGACAGGTCTGACATCATGAAGGTGCCCGGTTTTCAGCGGGCGGGCTTCGGCCTTCAGGACCGCATTACGACGACGAGCAATGCCTACAGGGTCATCTCAAAGGCGAGGGCTGGCGACGTGATACGGGAGGTCGAGGCCGTCATCGAGCTGAACGGAAGAGTCCTTTACTGGAGGGAGATGTAATGCACAAGGTCTTAATTATCGACATTGGGAAGGAACGGCTCTGGGCCGGGGTATTCTCTCAGGGAAGGCCTGACTCAAGGGGTTTCGTATCGGCGGAGATAGCTCCGGGCGAGGGCGGCTTTAAGGATGCGCTCTCAGAGGCATTGACCCGGCTATCGGGAAAAAAGGCGATGCCCGCCTTTGACCGGGTGCTCGTGAGCGTCCCGGCAGAGGAGCTCTCCATAAGGGTAGTCGAGATGCCCTTCAGCGAACGCAGGAAGGTGCTCGAGGCCCTGCCCTTTGAGCTTGCGGGCCTGCTGCATGTCGAGGTCGATGAGGTCATCACCGACGCCGTGCAGCTCGGCGGCAACAGGAGCCTTGCCATAGCCGCGGAAAGGAAGCTCTTGAGGGGCTGCCTGGATACACTCAGGTCTTTTGGATTGGACCCGTGCTGGATGGGTTCAGGCCTCTTTGCCATACCTGCGCTCGCGGCAGGCCTCTGCGGGGCGAATGGGGTACGGGCCCTTGTTGTTCCAGGCGCCATGGCGGTCATGGAGGGGGCGAGCCCGCGCCTCTTCAAGGCCACCAGGAGGCTCGACGGGGTGCGCCTCGGCGCGTCCTTCCTCGAGCACGAGGGGCTCAAGATCGACGAGGTCCATTACGCCGGGTGGGACGAGGCCGAGCTCAGGGATATCTTCGGCTCTTCGACACTTGTCCCCATAGACCTGCCGGAAGGCTGCCCGGCCGAGGCAGCGCCGGTCCTGGCCCTCGCGATGATCGAGGCAAAGGGCCTCCTTGAAGGCACTGTTAACTTCAGGCAGGGCGAGTTCGAATACACAAGGGACAGGGCGGCCTTGATGAGGCGGATGAAGATAGCAGCCGGTCTCGCGGCAGCGCTCATTGTGCTCATACTCGGCGACGTCTACGTAAGATATCAGGGGCTCTCGGCAGAGCTCGAAGCATACAGGGACTCATTGAAGTCATCTTACGTCGAGCTCTTCCCAGATGAGCGGAACGTATCAGACCCGGTATACCAGCTCGAAGCCAAGGTAAAGGCCCTTGAGAAAGAGGGCGCATCGATAGGCACGGGCGTGAACACGCTCGACGCTCTTAAGGGAATAGCCGATGCCGCGCCTGACAACGCTGGCATACGGATAACCGAGCTTGCCATTGGCAGCGACGGCAGGGTAGTTGCAAAGGGGGAGGCCGTGAGCTTCGAGGCAGCGAACAGCCTGAAGGAATCGCTCGCAAAGGGCCCCTTGCGGGACGTAAGCCTGAATGAAAGCAAGGCCAGGGCAGAGGGCGGGGCGTCATTCAGCATCAACGCATATTTGAGGTAGACGGATGGAGATGAGCATAGCATGGACGAAGAACCTGTTGAACAACGCCATCAAGGGCGGCATGGACAGAAGGAGGGCCTTGAGGTACGGGCTCTATGCCGCCATTCCGCTGGCGGTCGCGCTTGCTGGCCTCGGCATCTACGGCAGGTATACGCACCTCAAGAAGGCCGTGGCAGCGGGCGAAAGGAACATCGTCATCATGGAGGAAATGAAGATGGATTATATGGAGAAGAAGGCCGCGTTCGACGCCGTTGCGTCAAGGATTGGTGCCGGGACCGAATCCCCGGTGGCCGTAGTGGAAGAGCTGGCAAAGAGGACGGGCACGAAGGAGAGGATAACCTCGATAAAGCCTCTGGAGGAGAAGACCGGCGCGGGATTTACGGACAGGCCAGTTGAGGTCAAGGTAGAGGCAGTTGACATGAACCAGCTCGTGAACTTCTTTTACCAGGCCGCGAACGGAGAGAGGCTCGTGGTCATACGTGACCTCACCATAAAGGAGAGGTTCGAGAACAGGGACCTTGTTGACGCGACGTTTACGGCGTCCCTGGTGAGCCGCAACTGACAGCCGGTGCGAATATCTTCTGGGGAAACTTTCTGTCGAAAGTTTCCCCAGGAAAGAGTTTGAGAAAACCTTTTTACAAAAAGGTATTCTCAAGAATATTTACTCGGGCCTGTTGAGGATCAACGAGAGCAGGAATATGATGAGCGCTATGAGTACTATGGTCCCGCCGCTCGCGAGGTCAAGGTAGTAGGACAGGAAAAGGCCTGACATGACCGAGACGAGCGAGAAGAGGATCGAGAGGAATATCGTGTTCCTGAAGCTCAGCCCGAACTGCTTTGCGCTCACGACCGGCATGACCATGAGCGCCCCGATGAGGAGTATGCCGACTATCCTCATCGAGAGAGAAATGGTCACTGCCGCAAGCACGACTATTAAGAGATTGAGGCTCCTTGCCTTCACCCCGCCAGCCTCTGCGAACTCTTCATCAATGGAAACCAGAAAGAATTCCTTGTAAAGAAGGACTATCGCGAGCAGCACGCAGACGAAGACCGCCGCGAGCATGTACAGGTCCACCGGGCCGATGGTCGAGATGCTGCCGAAGAGATAGCTCAGGAGGTTTACGTTGAGCCCCCTGGCCAGGCTTATTATGACGACCGCTATTGCGAGGCTCCCTGACAGGAATATGGCGAGTATGGACTCGGCGAAGAGGCTTTTGACCGCGCGGAGCTTCTCTATCGCGATTGCGGCAAGCGTCGATGCTGCCACGGCCGAGACGACCGGCTGGGAGTTGGTGAGTATGCCGATGGCTACGCCCACGAGAGATACGTGGGCGAGGGTGTCGGCCATGAGCGAGTACCTGCGCACGACGAGGAATACGCCGATGAGCGGGACTATGATGGATATGAGCGCCCCGGCAGCAAAGGCGCGGAGCATGAAATCGAGCTGGAATATTTCGGGCATTAAATTTTCCTGGAAGTTAATAGAAACACTGTTTCTAAACAGGCTTTAAATGAGCGCCATATGCAAGGCGTCGAGGCGCGAGTCGTACTCTTCATGTACGTCGCAGCGACGAGCGTTTGAAGCCAACGCAGCAGATGGACTTTTTCAGCAGCCTCTCTCAGCCGCTAATGCCCGTGCAGTATGAATTTGACCTTCTTGCCGTAGAGCTCCTGCATGTACTCCTCGCTTATGAACTTCTTTGGCGAGCCGTGGCAGACGAGCTTCCTGTTGAGGCACAGGACCGATTTGGTCTGGTGCGCGACAACGTCTATGTCGTGCGAGATGAGGAGCACGGTTATGCCGAGGTTCCGATTGAGGTCCTCGATGAAGGTGTAGAACTTCTCCTGTGCCGTCACATCCACGCCCACGTCCGGCTCGTCGAGTATGAGTATCTTCGGTTCGCTCGCGAGCGCCCTTGCTATGAATACCCGCTGGCGCTCTCCGCCTGAGAGCTCGCCGATGAGCCTCTTCCTCAAAGGCGACACGTCGGTTATTTCCATCGCGCGCTCCAGGGCGGCTTTATCCTCTCTTGAGAACCGCTTGAGGAGTCCGAGCCGCGCTGTCCTGCCGCTCCTGACTATCTCCTCGACAGTCGCCGGGAAATAGAGCTCGGCCATTGCCCTCTGGGGAACGTAGCCTATGATATGGCGTTTCCCGAAGCGCGGCTCCGGCTCGCCGTATATCTTGACCTCGCCGGTAGCGGGTTTCAGCAGGCCGAGGATTATCTTGAAGAGGGTGGTCTTGCCTCCGCCGTTCGGGCCTATTATGCCCAGGTAATCGCCCTCTTCAACGGCGAAGGTGATGTTCTCGAGGACGGGGTTGCCGTTGTAGCTGAAGCTCACATCCCTGACCTCTATGCAGTTTGCCTTTGTCATCTGCAATCGAGCGCCTTCTTGAGGTTCGAAAGGTTATCCTTCATCAGGGCCGTATAGCCCATGCCTGACTTCGCCTCGTCCTTCGTGATCCCTTCGATGGGATTGAGCTCAAGGACCTTCACGCCGGTTTCTCTCGCGACCGCCTGAACCGCTGCCAGAGGCGCGAGCGGCTCTGTAAAGATGTATTCGATCTTTTTCTCCCTTATGTACCGGGCTATCCCGGCCATCCTCCTTGGCGAGGGCTCCTCGCCAGAGGTCAGTCCGCTTATCGGGATGATATTCAGATTATATCTCGCTCCGAGGTACCTGAAGGCGTCGTGGCCGACAACGATATCCCTCCTCGAGCAGTTTGCAAGCGCTGCCCGGTACTCCTGGTCGAGCCTTGTGAGCTCTTTTATGAAGGCCTCCGAACTCTCCATGTACTGGTCCTGCCCCGCAGGGTCGATCTCAATGAGCTTGTCCCGGATTATCCCTGTCATGCGGACGGCCTGCGTGGGGTCGAGCCAGATATGCGGGTCCCTGGCGCCGTGTTCGTGGCCGTCTCCGTGACCTTCCTCGTGGCCATTTCCCTCCTCATCATCCGTTGCTTCCATGAGCTCGAAGTGGTTGGCGAGCTCGAGCGTCGCCACGCCCAGCCTTTGAAGATCCGGGGAGATGCGCCCGGCCCACGGGTCGAATCCGCCGCCCATGAAGGCGAAGAGGCGCGCAGTGGAGGCCGTCTTTATGTCCATGGGCGTCGGCTCGAACTCGTGGGACTCGACGCCAGGCGGGGTGATGCTCACGACCGCGACCCTGTCCCCGCCGGCCTTTTCCATGAAATGGGCGATGGTGTAGAAGCTCGCGGCAACGCTGAGCCTGTCGTCATCCGCGGCGCCTGGCTTGCGCTTCACCGCCACATAGGCCGCCGAGGCTATCAATACGGCGAGTATCGCGAACAACAGGCCTATCTTCTTCGCGGCGCTCATCTGCATGCCTGGCATACCCCGAGGAATTCGAGTGAATGGTTCAGTACGTGAAAGCCGGTGGACCTCAGTATCTTCTTCTCCTGCTCCTCGAGGTGCGCATCGAGGACTACGTCCTCGACCTTCTTGCACTTTAGGCAGATGAGATGGTGGTGGTGGCCGAGGGAAGATAGCTCGTACCTCTTGACCCGCTCGTGAAGGAACTGTATCTCCTTTATTATCCCGGTCTCCTTGAGAAAGGCGAGCTCCCTGTAGACGGTCGTCTTGTTGAAGGCTGCCTTCTTCCTCTCAAGGCTGGCGATTATGTCTATTGCCGAGAGGGGGAGGGTGGAGTTGAGGAATATCTCCACGACCGCCTTACGGAGACGCGTGAGCCTGAAGCCGCCTTCAGAGAGGGCGGAGAGTATGTCATCGAGTTTTTGCGCCATTGAGTCCGAGTTTAATGCAACTTAGTTGCATCTGTCAACTTTAATCTGCATTTAATAAAAAGGCTGCTAGACTAATCACGTAAAAAAGATCTCTTCTTCAGGAGACAGGTATGGC
>CAZDUP010000042.1:0-3566 GCA_964508625.1 uncultured Thermodesulfobacteriota bacterium | reverse complement strand
AAGATCTGAAGACCATGGACGTCGTCTCGATAGTCGCCTTTTTATTTGCGGTGACTGCGTTCGTTTTGCGTATTGCGATCTAGGGGCTGGATTTCGAAGCTGCGAGCCTCCTGAGTATGGCGATCTTTATGCCGGTCCCATCAAGCAGTCCAGACAACTTTCCCGGCTCTTCCTTTTTAGTGAAAAACCTCGGGTCCTTCGAGAGCATGAGGCCGTCCTTCACCACCGGGTCAGGCTCGTCCGTGGGCGTATAATGGACAGGGATGAACAGAGCCGGCCTTATGACCTTGATTGCCTCAGCTATGTCATCGATAGATATATTCCACGTATTATCGGCAATGGGCATTATGGCCGCGTCCACATGCCCAAGGTCTCTCATCTCCGGTATGAAAGCCGTATCCCCCGCGAAGTAGATGCGCTGCCCGGCGGTCTCTATGAGAAAGCCGCAGCCCTCTCCCTTCATGTGAAAGCCCCGTTTCGTGTACGCCTCTACGCCGGTGACCTGCGCCATCCCGAATTCGACTGTCTGGCCGACCTTTATTGTCCTCACGCCCTTGATGTCGTGTACGCAGTACTTGAGGTAGCTCTCGTGAAAGGCGGCGAGCTTCGTAGCCGGGCCCCTTATGGGGGTTATGAACTCAGGCAGGCAGTGGTCAACGTGGTGATGGGTGATGAGTATCAGGTCAGCGAGGGGAGGGGCCTCGTCGAGCATCACCGGGTCGATGTAGATGACCGAGCCCTTGGCAGTAAGCCTCATCGAGGACTGGCCGAGCCATTCGTAGCTTATCCCGTTATGGACGACAAAGTCATCAGTGGCCATGCGCCTCCTCCTCAATGAAGATTATCTCATATGAATGTCCCGGTATATGATTTTAGTTAGCTCCGGGAGCAGGCCTCTAATTGTCCTTTAATCTCGAGCTTATTAGAATGGTAGCGTATCAAGGTAAAAGAGATGCCATCCACCGGGCCGGAGAGGCCCGCGAACATACCCGTACCGAATCCTTCTACAAGTCCATTTCCCGCTCCCCATCCCTCCAGAAGGGGGAGGCAGACGCCTCCCCCGCCTTTTTTTGGGTATAATCCCCCATGACTGAATTCGCCTTGACAAAGGACGCGCGAATTATTATAGTAAGCACTCACTTACTTACCTGCCCGGGGAACGGCCTATGAAAGCAAGGGTCCAGAAGACCGTCCGCAAACCCTCCCATGCCGGGGCCGCGAAGGCCCGCGCGCCGAAGAGGATGACGGGAGAGGAGCGCAGCCGCCAGATAGTGCGCGTTGCGGCGGGCCTCTTTGCCAAAAAGGGCTTCAAGGGCACGACCACCCGCGAGATCGCGCGCAAGGCCGGCATCAGCGAGGCCGTCATATTCAAGCACTTCTCCTGCAAGGAAGAGCTCTACAAGGCTATAATTGACTTCTGCTGCGCTGACCAGAGCGGTCAGTCGAGGCTCATGGCCGGGCTCCAAGGAAAGCAGGGCAGGGAGGTCTTTTTGTCCGTGGCCTCATTCCTTCTGGACGAGCACGAGAACAACCCGGCGTTCCTGCGCATCTTCACCTACAGCGCCCTCGAGCAGCAGTCCCTCTCCGAACTATTCATACAGACAATGGGAGCCCAACTCCTCGAGTTCCTCGAGGGGCATATAAGAGAGCTCGCGAAAGAGGGCTCTTTCAGGTCCATCGACCCGGCCATTTGCGCCAGGGCCTTTCTGGGCATGGTCATACACTATGTCACGGCCCAGGAGCTCTACGGCTTCAAGCGCCGGTTTTCGAGGTCTAACAGGACAGTTGCTGAGACATTCGTTGACATCTTCTTTGAAGGCATGAGGAGGAGGTAAGCCCATCATGGCAGCCCCAGGCAAACTTGCGAGATCTATTTTGAAGACCCTGCACATCCCTGTCTCAATGGTCCTGATCGCCCTGCCGGCCGCGGCTATCGCCCAGGACAGGGTGCTGAGCATAGACGAGGCCTACAGGCTCGCTTTGGCCAATCACGAGAGAGTGGCCATCGCTGGAGAGGAGATCAGGCAGGCTGAGGCCGACCTCAAAAAGGCGACCTCAAGGATACTGCCGAACATAACGGCGGAAGCATACTATACAAAGTATACAGAGGCAAAGGGCTCGGGCGCCTTTATAACGCAGCCTGGGCACGCCACGAACGCGGAAGTGAGGATCACGCAGCCGCTCTATTCGGGCGGCAGGGACCGGGCAGCCAGGCGCCAGGCAAAGCTGCAGATAACGAGCACCAGGCAAGGGCATGAAGGCACAAAAGAAGATGTCCTGCGCGATACCTCCAGCGCGTACTACGGTGCGCTGAAGGCCTTGAAGAGCGTCGACATACAAAAGGCGGCATTGAAGCGCGCCGAAGAGAGATTGCTTGTGGCCCAGGCCCGCCTCAAGGTCGGCGAGGTGACGAAGTCCGCGGTTTTGCGTGCAGAGGCTGAGAGGGCCGGGGCAGAAGCAGACCTTATCAGGGCCAATAACGGCCTGGATAATTCCATTGAGCTATTGCAGAGGATAATCGGCATTCAGGAGCGCGTAGCTGTCGTGGACCCGCCGGCCCAGCCGCCGGTGGCGGCTTCCGCAGAGGCCCTTGTTCAGCAGGCGCTTAAAGAGCGGACCGATTACAACCAGAGGACGCTCGAAGAACAGGCCGCTAACGAGGGCATTGAAATAGCAAAGGCCTCTTTCAAGCCGTCGCTTCGTCTCGAAGGGCTGTATTTCTGGAGGGAGCAGGACCCGGAGGCGACGTTCTTCCTCGAGGAAAGCGCCTCTGCAACGGTGCGGCTTACATATCCACTGTTCGAAGGCTTTTTAAGGAAAGCTGAACTCAGCGAGGCGCGCAGCTCTTTCCGCCAGGCAGAGCTCAGGAGGCTCGGGCTCAGGCGCGACATCGAGGTGCAGGTCAGGGAGGCATTGAACAACGTAAAGGCGATAGAGGCGCTTACCGAGTCGTTCAGGAGGCAGCTCGCCTTTGCTGAAGAGGACTACAAGATGGTCTTTGAGCAGTTCAAGTTCGGCGTGGCCACGACGCTCGACGTAATAGACGCCGAGAACACGCTCGTGTCGGCGCAGAGCTCGATGGCGAACGCCGTATATGACCTTGAGCTCGCCAAGATAGACCTCAAGTACGTAACAGGGGCCCTCATTGAGGGCACGGAAGAATAGCACTCAGGGGTGAATATGAAGAGGCTTAAATCTGCATTTATATTGATGGCAATAGCCGCGCTCTCGATCCAGGGCTGCTCGAAGAAGGAGACAGCACCTGCGCAGGGCAAGGTAGGGGCGCCCCCGGCAAAAGAGTCCAAAGCCCTCACGGTAACGACGGCCTCTGTTGAAGGCAGGACCGTCGAGAGGTCGATAGAGGCCATAGGCACGCTCGCTGGCTGGGACGAGGTCGTGATATCGAGCGAGGCCGCCGGGACTGTGCGGGAGATAAAGGCAGACCTCGGTGACAGGGTAAAGAAAGGCCAGGCCCTTGCCTTACTCGACCAGAGGGAGGCGAAGCTCGCCCACGAGCAGGCCAGGGCTGCCCACCAGACGAGCCTCAAGGTCCTCGAGCGAGAGAC
>CAZDUP010000041.1:0-11718 GCA_964508625.1 uncultured Thermodesulfobacteriota bacterium | reverse complement strand
AATAGTCATTCACATCAAGGGCAAAATCATTTCCGAGTCTTTCATTAAGGAAAGACGGTGATACTTTATGATTCCAACAGTATAGGTAAATTTGTACATAGAAGAGCCAGAACGGTAATAGCAGACTCAGTTCCTTTGCAAAGTATTTAGGTGTGCACAAAATGGATTTGTATATGTGTTTTAGAAGGTGGCGGCAAGAGCTTTGCCGGAAGGGTCGCAGGGAAGGATAATGGTAAACTTCGTCCCCTCGCCGGGGATGCTCTCCACCTCTATTGAGCCGTTATGCAAAAGGACGATGTGTTTTACTATCGAAAGCCCGAGCCCGGTACCGCCGAGCTTTTTGGACCGTGATTTGCCTACTATGTAGAACCTTTCGAATATCCGTGAGAGATGCTCTTTCGGGATGCCTATTCCGCTGTCCCATATCCCAACAAGGACATTCCGGTCTGAACGCCTCAAGGAAACCCCTATCTCTCCCTTCTCGGTATACTTGATGGCGTTGTCGATGAGATTAATCAGCACCTGCTCGAGCTTGAAGAGGTCGGCGTCGACCAGCGGCGCGCCATCCTCAAGGTCGAGTCTCAGGCCAAGGCCCTTCTCCTTCAGCCGGGGCTCAAAGATCCTGACCACATCAAGCACCAGCCTCTTGAGATCGATCTTTTCAAGATCGAGACGCACCCCTTCCTCTTCGAGCTTTGAAAGGAGAAGAAGCTCGGAGACAATCTTCATCAGCCTGTTGGTGTGCTTGAGCACTATATCAAGGTAGTGGCGGCCCTCGGGGCTTCTCTCCTCCTCGAGGAGCGTTTCGGCAAAGCCCTTTATCGCAGTAAGCGGCGTTCTCAGCTCGTGCGAGACATTCGCCACGAAGTCCTTTTTCATCCGCTCAAGATTTCTTATCTCGGTGATGTCGTGCAGGATGACCACTACCTGCTGGAAGCAGCGCAGGAATGTGGCACTACAAAGGAGGTACTTACCATCGAGCACTATCTCCTTAACGATGTTCCTTTTCTCCTCCTTTACGGCCTTTACAAGCCCGTCGAATTCAGGTTCTGAGATAATCTCAGTGTAAGGCTTTCCCTCAGCGGCCCTGCCGCCGGCAATCGCCTTGAAACCATCGTTGCTGAATACCACCCTGTCTTCCTTGTCGATGACGACAAGGCCTTCCTGAATAGATGAGATAACGCTGTTGAGGTTCTCCTTCTGGCACGACAGCTCCATGAAAAGTGTGCGTATCCTTAAGCCCATCGAGTTAAAACTGTCCGCGAGGGTCTTGAGTTCGTCCCTGTTCTTGAGCTCCACCCGGGCCTCGAAATCACCCTTCGCTATTTTCTGAGCGGCATCGGCGAGGTACCTGATAGACTTTGAAAGCCCCCTTGAAATCGCCAGGGCCATCAGCAGGGACAATACCGTCATGACCAAGACAGCAGGGATGATGTTGTTCCTGAGGCTCGCCAGCAGGCTGTTTATGTCCTTGAGATAAAGGCTTACGCGGAGCGCGCCGATTGTCTTGCCGCCGCTTTTAACGGGTATGGCCACATAGAGCATCTCTTCTTTAAGGATGGTGCTGAACCTTAGGGCCTTGCCGACTTGTCCCCCAAGCGCCTCGGCTATCTCAGGGCGGCCCTTGAGATTTTCCATCTCTGAGAGAGGCATGTCCGAGTCAGCGACCACATTCCCGCCAGCGTCAGTTACCGTTATCCTCGTGTTAAGCTCGCGGCCGAGCTCCTTGGCGAAACCGTCCAGTTCGTCACCCTTCTCAAGCGCTGGCTTCACTATGAGATTCAGTGATACAGCGAGGTTTTTGAGGTTGCCCGTGAGGCTTTCAAGGTAATAGGTTTTTACGGTCCTGAAGGTAAAAAAGAGGATGGATGCTGTGAGGACGAATATGACGAGGAAGTAGCCGCCGAATATTTTTGAAAAAAACGATGTCTTCATGTCAGGTCTCGAGTTTATATCCAACGCCCCTTATGTTCTTGATGAAACTTCCGGCGGGCCCGAGCTTGTCCCGGAGGTTCTTTATATGGACGTCTATGGTCCTGTCGAGCACGGCTTTCTCAGTGCCCCAGAGGTGGTCAAGGAGTTGCTCCCTCGAGTACACTCGCCCCTTCTGAAGGCTCAAGAGCCTCAGGATGCGGAACTCGGTCGAGGTCAGCTCCACGCGCTCGCCGCTCACGAAGACTTCATACTTCTCGAAGTCTATTTCAAGCACGCCGCCTATTTCGGTCCTTTTGAGCGCGGCGGCGCCATCATGCCTTCTTAAAGCTACCTTGACTCTGGCCACGAGCTCTCTCGGAGAAAACGGCTTTGTAACATAGTCGTCTGCCCCGAGCTCAAGGCCAAGGACCTTGTCTGTCTCGTCGCCCCTGGCCGTAAGCATTATTATCGGGAGGGCGGCGAACTTCTCCTTCGTCCTCAGATACCTGCATATCTCGAAGCCGTCGGCGTCAGGGAGCATAAGGTCAAGTATCACGAGATCAGGCGACTCTTTGTCTATGTAGTCGAAAAAGCCCTTCACCTCAAGGAATTCTTTTACCTTGAAACCGGCCTTTCTGAGATGGACGGATATAAGCTCGACAATGTCCGCCTCGTCATCCAGTACCGCAATCGTCTTGACCATCTCCTGAAAAACCTCGGACTTCTGAGTTATGTAGGACGCGTAGCTCATGGTATTATAGGATAATCCGAAGTTTTTTAAAAGGTTTGCACAGTAAATCCTGCTTTAAAGGCGCTGGATGACTATCTCCCAGTCCGTCGCGCTGAGCCTTTTTACCTCAAGCACCTTGTGCCCCTCGTATTCCATCGCCCTGGGCAGCTCGCTTACCGCTGGCTCGTAATCGACTATTATCCTCAGCACCTTTCCCTCGTCGAGCCCTTCGAGCGCGAGCTTTGCCTTCACGAAGTTGGCCGGGCAGACCGTACCCTTGAGGTCAAGCTCCTTGTCAGCCTTGCGCCCTTCTATAAAGCGGCCGTTGATGTAAGCCTGCGTCTTGGCGTCCTTCGGGTTCCTGAAAAACTCGGCGGCAGGCCCGTGTTCGACGATGTTGCCCAGATAAAAGAAGATGACATAATCAGCGAGCCTTTGCGCCTGCCTGAGGCTGTGGGTCACGAGGATTATCGTGTACTGTTTCTTGAGCTCCAGGAACCGCTGTTCGATATGCTCGGCTGATAACGGGTCGAGAGCCGAAGTAGGCTCGTCCCCGAGTATCACCTCCGGCTCTATGGCAAGGCTCCTGGCGAGGCAAAGTCTCTGCTGCTGGCCTATCGAGAGCTTCGAGGCTGGCCTCTGGAGCCTGTCCTTTACCTCGTCCCACAGGCCCGAAAGCTTCAGATAGCGCTCGACTATGCCGTCAAGGTCCTTCCTGTGCTTCGTGCCGTGTATCCTCGGGCCATAGGCGACATTGTCATAGATCGACATCGGAAGCGCCTGAGGCCTCTGGAAGAGGAGGCCTATCTTTTTCCTCAGGTGAGTTATCTCCACATGAGGGTCGTAGATGTTCTCGCCGTCAACGAGCACCTGCCCGTTGACCTTGATGTCGTCCTGCAAATCGATAAGGCGGTTGAGCGACTTCAAAAAGGTCGACTTGCCGCATCCGGAAGGGCCTATTATGGCGGTCACCTTCTTGTCGGGTATGTCTATCGATATGTCGTTGAGCGCCTGCTGCCCTCCATACCAGAGGTTCAGGTTTTTGACGCTTATGTGTGTCTTGAATTCCATTGTCTATCCTATTTTATTATGTTTTTTGTAAACCTGCCGGAGATGACCCTCGCCAGTATGCTTATAAAAAGTATCAGCACGGTAAGGACGAAAGCGGAGGCGTACCCCCTCTCCTGCACCTCGGGGAAAGGCGTGCCGAGCTGGAAGAAGACCGAAAGGGGAAGAGTCGCCACCGGCTTGAAGAGCGAGTAAGGAAGATAATCCGTGAACCCGGCCGTGAAAAGGACTGCCGCCGCGTCGCTTATGCCGCGCCCGAACGCTATGAGCACGGCGGTCAGTATGCCGGGGAGCGCCTGTCTGAACACGATCTTCGCGGTCTCAAGCCGGGTAGACCCGAGCGCCAGAGGGACCTCCTTCAGTTCCATCGGCACGGTCTTCAAAACCTCATCCATGCTCCTCGCCATTATAGGTATAATCAGAAGCCCCACCGTTACTATACCGGCCAGAAGCGACGCCCTCAGACCGAAAAAGACCATGAGCGTGAAGCCGAAGGCGCCGTAGACGATTGACGGTATCCCCCAGAGCACATCGAGTACGAAACGCACCAGCCAGGCGAACCTCGATTTTTTCTTCCGGTAGAGGTTTATGTAGAATACTATCGGCACGCAGACGAGGAACGCAAGAACAACGGACCCGAGCCCGAGTATGATGGAGCCGAGTATGGCGTTTAGTATCCCGCCCTCCTTGCCCAGGTAATACCCGCCCTTTGGCGTCTGTATGAGCATGTTGAGGTCAAGCGCCGGGAGCCCCTTGATGAAGATGGTCGCTATTATGGTAAGCAGGCTCCCGACCACTACGAATGTCGAGAAGATCATTACGCCCTGGAAGAACAACTCTTCGAGCTTTCTCTTGTCCACTTTAACGCTCCTTCCTGCCGATATACATCAGGATCGACCACCCGGCGATATTGAAAAGCGCAATAACAACCAAAAGGAGCAGCGCCGCGAGCATGACCGCTGAATCGTAAAGCGGCACTGACATCATCTCGCCGTAGGTATTCGCTATCAACGCCGGCAGCGGGTAGGCCGGATCGAATATCGACTCAGGGAATACATGCAGCGCGCTCCCGGCAACCATCAGCACCGCCATGGTCTCACCGAAGGCGCGGGAAAGCCCAAGTATGACGGCCGCTATGATGCCGGGCCACGCCTTCCTTAAAATAGTATGCTTTATCGTCTGCCACCTCGTCGCACCCAGGGCCAGGGACACCTCCCTTATCTCGAACGGGACCGTCCGTATGACCTCCTCGGCAACGGATATTATTATGGGGAAGACCATCACTGCCAGAACCATGCCTCCGGTGATTGCGGCGTAGCCCGTGTAATTATCAGAGACAAACGGAAAAAAAGGCAGTCTTTCGCTGAAAAAAGGCATGAGGTAGTCTCTTACAAGAGGCACTATAACGACTATGCCCCAGACGCCATAGATTACCGGAGAGATGCCAGCGAGCAGGTCTATTACCGGCTTGATCGTATTGCGCACCTTCTTGTGACAATATTCGGAAAGATAGATGGCCGTGAACACGCTGAACGGCACGGCAATCGATATGGCGATTATGGTTACCCACAATGTCCCGGCTATGAAGCTCGCCAGCCCGAATTGCCCTTCCGCCGGATGCCATGACGACGAGAACAGGAGACCCCCTACGCTGGTTATCTCCAGAATCGGCTTTGCCCTCATGTAGAGCCCAAAGGCCATCAGGAAAGCGATATTGAGGACAAACAGGCAGAGGAGGAACATTATCCTCTGCGCGAAGAGGTCTTTGAATTTTCTTATATCCACTTGAGCCCGCCCGGCACGGAAAAGTATAGGCAAAAAGAACCTTCTTCCAATGTACCTTGGGGCTGTTAATGAAGTGTAAAGGAATTGTTAGTTTTGTGTTAATTCTGAGGGGACTGGCAAATACGGCTGTTTTTTTGTGTTCTAACGCCCTGAGTGAGCGAATTTTTTGTCTATCTTTGTGCTCTGAGATGCTCGACATGGCGTTCTGCATTGCTTGCAGCTGACAATACACCTAAAACGAACGCCCCTATGACTACGCCTGCATAAATATAGCTCCTATCGCGAAGAATATCCATATGCGCATTGCGCTCCTCCACATACCTTTTCTGCAAACCGAATCGCGCGTTAACGCAGTTGCAACACGGCGTCAGATATACAATGTCAAATCCGACTCTTTTACCAGATTCAGAAACCCTACCAGTCCGGTGCTCTGGTCGACGGAATCCACAAGTTCGTCCCGGGAGATATTTAAGGCCGCCATTGCCGCTGAGCAGGCGTAAATATTAAGGCCGCCGAGTCTCGCACCGTAGGTGATGAGCTCGCTGAGGGAAGGCACCCTGCCGGCGCCGACATTACTTTCAAAATAGCCGTCCGTCTGCTCAGAGAAGTCGTCTATCGAGACCCTGTCGATGTTCTCCCTGACAAGGCGCCTCAATGATCCGTAACTGAAAAGAATATGCGCCTCCCCTCCGCTCGCCGCTACTACATTGGCCAGGCTCAATGCCTCGTGGACTTTGGCATAACCGCCTGAATGGAGGAACAGGCAGCACCTGTACTTCTTCTTTTTTATTATTTCCTGAGCCACGACCCTCTCCCAACCTTTCCACTCGTCGCGCGCGGCGTCGAGTCTATTAGATGCCAACCCTGACCAAAGGGCCTCAAACCAGAACGCGATGCCCCCTGCCCGCTTACGGATAATCCTGTAAATAAAGCCCATCAGAGCACCGCAAGATAAGACAAGAACACCTCAACGGTAAAGACAGCAAGTAATAAAAAGAACCTCTTCTCGCTCATACCCATAACCTGCCTTCTATTAATCAACTTCAGGCCTGTTCATTGTCCCGCGCATTCACGTCGAACAATTTCTCAACTTTTACCAAAAGCTCTCTCATGTCTATCGGTTTTGTCACGTAGTCTTTCGCGCCTGCCTCAAGGCCAAGAAGCCTGTCTTCCGCCAGGCACTTGGCTGTGAGCATGATGACCGGTATGCCTTTGAATTCGTCATTCAGCAACCTGCACACTTCCCAACCATCGATTTCAGGGAGCATGAGGTCCAGCAGCACAAAATCAGGCCTGAAGCTCCGCGCCTTCTCAATGGCGTCCTTCCCGTCAAGCGCAGCAGCCGTCCTGTAGCCATGCTTTGTAAATGTGGAGTCAAGAAGATCGAGGATGTCCGGCTCGTCATCCACTATCAGCACTTTTTTTCTTTCTCCGGCAAAAAGCTCCCGGATGCCTTTTATGGCTTCCTTCTCATCCGGCCCCTCAGCGATCACCGCTATCTCGGAGCCTTCTGGTACGGCAAGGGATAACACCTGTATGACGGAGCAGGTATCAGCAGATTTGCAGCCGTGACACAGAAGTATCCTGGACTTGTAATTCTCCGCGATGGTGACTATATCGGAAGCCGTCCTCAAATGAAGGCCTTGAGCCTCTGTGATCTTTATTTTTGTAACTTCCATGTTTTTCCCGCTTTCAATGACCCGCGATGCAGATGAGGGGACGAAGGGGAAAAAAACCTCATCTGCAAAGCGGGTCTGCCCTTGCTATCCTCAGGCAGCCTTTTGCCTCTTCCTTATCGTATCCGCCCATTCGATGAGAGGCACGCCTGCTTTTCTTGCCCCCTCGAACCTGGTGCCAAGCCCTTCGAGCTCCTCTTTACTGAACCTTTCCGAAAGGATGGCAAGACCGTCGCAATTGCTCACATGGACGAGTATGCCGAGGGCCGCCTTTTTCGCCAGCGCGAACTCCTCCTCGGTAAGAGTTTCCTTCGCGAGGAGCGTTGCCGCCGTTTTCGCGGTAGATATTACGCCGTCGTGCTCGCCGAAGAGCTGGTCCACATACTCCCCGAGCAGCTTTTTCAAGGCCGGGTACAACGACTCCTCTTCGTACCTGAAGTGCGGCCCGACAAGGACATTGATATTCCCGAGTATCTCCCTGGCCTTTTTTATGTCCTTCGCGTCAAGTGCCTCCGCTATGCCAAGGATGCCATCCCTTACTTTCCTGTGGTCCTCCCTGAATTCAGAGATAGGGTCTATCTTTTTGCCAAACCATCCTTTTACAGACATAATGACCTCCCTCGACTGTTATTGGTTTTAATCAAGGCTCGCCAACACCTTCTCGCGCTCCGCCTTTTTGACAGGCAGACTCGTGCCGACCGCCTCTACGACCCTCGCTCCCTCATCAGACAGGGCGAACTCTATGAACTCTTTCACAAGCCCCTGCGGTTTGCCCTTGGTAAAGAGGAAATTCTTCCTCGTCGCCGGATACCTGCCAGAGCTGATCGCCTTTATAGCCGCCTCACGCGTCTCTAAGACCTCGTCAGGGTCCGCGACCCCGTTCTCATTCGAGTCTATCGGAAGGAGCTTCGCGCCCTTTACGACGCCGCCGTCACGCGTGAACACGAAACTGAAGTTGCCGTAGCCGATGCCGATTGGGTCCCGCTTGGCCGCCTCTATGAGACCGGGGTCTCCATAGATGCCTACGCCCCTCAGGTCCTCCTGCTTCTTGTTGCCGAGGTACTTGGCCCAGCTCGCAGGGGCTCCGGCGGAGTCTGAGCGGGTGTAGACATGTAAGGGCTTTCCTGTCTTTCCAGCCGCGTCGTCCCAGTTAGTGGCCCTGCCGGTTATGTAGATGTCAATCAGCGTCTTTTTCGTGACCCCCTTTGTAAGTAAAGACTGGAGCGCCGGGTTCTTGTCGCTTACGACCGGCAAAACGGCGTCGTGAAGGACATATATCGGGAAGATACCCTTCTTGATCTCCGCCGGGTCAGGGTCGCGGGAGACCATGCCGATGTCGACGAGGCCGGCTATCGCGTCAGCCGCGCCCTTTCCTGCGCCGCCTGCCGATATGTCAACCCTTACGCCCGGGTGTTTTTTCTGGAACTCCTCGCCCCAGGCTACCGCCGTCGGATATATCGCCCACGCGCCTGAGAGAGTAATGGTGCCCTTAAGCTCTTTTTCCTGGCTGAAAGCGGGCGCTGCAGCTCCTAAAGACAAAAAAGCTGAAAGAAGCAAACCGCCAACTATTCTCTTATACATTGTGATTCTCCTTTAAATGCTTTTATATGTTTTTATATGCTTTTATGCAATCCAGGCATTCTCTCAATGTGGATATGCCGCAAGAATGACAAGTCAAGACAAGGACCTTGCTGCTTTTCGCCCTTTGCATCACCACCTTCCGCGCTCGATGAGAGACCATATTGGTAAAGATTATGAAGGCCTCGACGTCCTTTATCTTCGCGCCCATCTTTGTCTCCGGCCCGTTGAAGACCTTCAACTCCAGGCCCAGCTTTCCGGCCTCGTCGACATACCGGCCCTCAAGGCTTCTTACGCCTCCTATAAGCGCTATGCTCATCATTTCTCCAGAGGCCGCTTCAAAAGGGCCGGTTAGTGGTTAAAACTGCGCGGTGAACTGCGTCAGGAAGACATTATTGTCGACCTTCGTGCCTTCCTCGGTCTTCCATTCGTAGTTCGCCTGTATCTTGGCGTTTTTGCTTACGAACCAGTTGAGTCCGGCGGTGGTGACATCAGTCCTGTCACCGCTGCTGTCGCTGTTTGGGTCGTAGCTGTCGTACTTGACTACGGCTTCATAGTCGTTGAAAAACCTGTACCCGGCCTGGGCGTACCAGCCGTACTTGTCAGTGGCACCGTCGTTGCCTAATACATACTCACCCTTGAGAGTGAGGGCATCGACCGCATAGGTCACTTCAGCGCCTGTCCTTATCTTCTCGACATCCCCGGCACTCCCGGTCCTGCCGTTATAATGAGCAAGGCCGAGGCCAAGGCCCTTTATGGGATAGACCACCACGCGCGCCCCGACATCCTTGCGCTTGTTGTCCTCGCCAACGTTTACGCCGGCGCCATTGAATACACCGACCGCATAATCAACTATCTTTCTGTCGCCTCCGAAATCATAGGAGCCGCTGACCTGAGCGCCAATGTCTCTGCCCTGTGAGCCGATGTCCCTTCCAGGGACGAGTTTTTCCGTGACCTGGGAGCGATTGATGGTGTCAAGGTTCGGGCTTGACTCGAGATTTTCACGGCCAAATGGGAGTTTGAACTGCCCCACCCTCACACTGGCGTAGGTGTCAAAATTGTAATCAAGATAAGCGTCCAGGAGGATAGGCCTTGTGACGACTTTCGTAGTCGATGTGGTAACATTCTTTGTCGTAGCGTTCTGCTTGACCGAGGATACGACGTCCTTAAGAGGCTGGACTGCGTCTACCTGAAGCCGCCAGCCGACATTAGAGAGATTTCCTCTCAAATCGAGCCTGGCCCTCCTGACCTTGAACTCGTCCTTGGCGCTGGCGTCATTTACATACTGCGCCTGGACATAGCCGCCAAGGTCTATTTTCGTCTTGCCCTGGACCGAGAACTTCTTCTTCGCCGCAGCCGCATCCTGCTCCTTTATGGCGGCTTCAGCCCTGATGGAGGCTGCCTCTTCCTGATTGAGCACTCCCTTTTCCACAAGCCTGTCGATGAGCAGCTCGTCCACTACCGGCTTGTCCTCAGCTGACGCGACCCCAGCGAGCGACAGCGCTATCAAAGCCACTGATATTTTTCCTGCAATCCTCTTGTTGAACATTTGCCGTTCCCCCTCCATCCAGATTTTCAATTATCTTAGCCGGGGTCAGTAAGCGGAAAATAAAGACGCGGTTAATTTTTTGTTAATTCGAGACATCTGATGTTTAAGATAATCTTTTTGTGATAGAGAGAGGAGACAAGTAGATAGAGGGAATGTCTGCTACTTGCGGGGTGACGTTCTCATCCGTGAATAGTTGGAATAGACTCTGAAGGTGAGCCTGGAGGCGTTTTTATAAAAATGAAATGGTAGGGATTAGTCCGCAATGAGACAAAATACCTAAATTTATAAATATTTGCAGGTATTTTGTCTCCGTCTCGTAGATTGAGCCGAGCCTTTTATGCGTGATGGCCAGCTTCTTTCCCAACTTAGGCCCCGCGGTGTGCGACCTGTGGGACAGGGGAAGCAGGGTGGTAATTAAGTCTCTTTCAGACAAGGATAGGTGAACATATTCTCTTTTCAGCAGCCACTTAGGATAGCGTTTTCCCTTTCTGCTGTCCCAAGTGTTGCACTTCGCCATTGACCGGAGATTTTTAAGTGGTAAGACGCTTTGAATGGTTTATAAGGGCTTCGTCAAAAGTAAAGAGAGGCGTATTCGACTTCTTTGCCTTCGCGCATAAAATGCAGTCTACGATATCAAGGGAGGATTTTTCGGCGAAAGTGGTCAATGCCTCGACAAGCTCGTCTCTGTCGTCATTCAGTACGCCTCTATAATGCAGAAGCTCCTGGAGTTTTGCCGAGGTCTCCTTTTTAGGGACCTTGTAAAATTTCGTCAATACATAGACGCACTCTACAAGTACGCTTTCGAGAATGACGACCTTCTCCTCACCGGTCCTCACCTTCTCAAAAACTTTCGCGGCCTTTTCGTAAAGGCGCGGCTCATCTTCAAGAAGATATCTGAGTATCGTATTGGTATCAGGAAGTCTTTTTGCCGGATCTTTCACGCGCCGCTTCCTCCCATACCGTCTCCCTGACATCCTTCAAAGGTACATATCCCTTTGAATACCGGCTTAAAGACCCGCCTACGCTCAAGACGGGTTTCACGACCACCGTACCCTCCACCACCTCGAACTCTATAATATCGGTCTTAAGCAAGTCCCTTATCTCTTTCGGGATGGTAGCCTGTCCTTTTGATGTAATTTTCACTGCCTTTGTCGGCATATCAAACAACTCCTTACTTTATAAAATAGTATTACCTATTAATAATGTAATACCCAATAGAGATCCTGTCAAGAAATTTAAACATCCCCTTCGGGATTTAAAATCCCATTTTAGAGATATAGCGGTAGAAAAAATTGTATTAATTTTGTAGTAGAATTGGCGGCTGTCTTTAGACTCAGTAGCCTCTTTAGCCTTCCTGGAAAAACCTTCCAACCCCCTAATTCATAATGCAAAACGGGAAATCAAGCCAATTATCAGGG
>CAZDUP010000040.1:0-12222 GCA_964508625.1 uncultured Thermodesulfobacteriota bacterium | reverse complement strand
GGTAGACCTGGAGACCGCTTCCGGGGTGCCGGATGCGACTATGCTGCCGCCACCCTCTCCGCCGCCAGGGCCGAGGTCTATGATGTGGTCTGCCGCCTTCATGCACTCGAGGTTGTGCTCTATAAGGAGCACGGTGGAGCCTGAGTCAACGAGGCGGCCGAGTACCGAGAGGAGCTTCTTTACGTCGTCCATGTGGAGGCCGGTAGTGGGCTCGTCGAGTATGTAGAGGGTATCTCCGACGGACTGCTCGACCAGCTCCCTTGCAATCTTCAATCTCTGAGCCTCTCCGCCGGAAAGGGTAGTCGCTGGCTGGCCGAGCTTCAGATAGCCGAGGCCGACCTCTTTAAGGACCGCGAAGCGGGCCTGAAGGCCAGGCTCATTGGGAAAGAGATGCAAGGCGTCCTCAAAGGTGGTCTCCAATACGTCATAAATGGTCCTGCCCCTGTACTTCACGTCAAGGACGTGCCCCTTGAAGCGCCTGCCGTTGCAGACCGCGCATTTGACGTAGACGTCCGGCAAAAAGTACATCTCGAGCTTTTCAACGCCCTCTCCCTTGCAGGACTCGCACCTGCCGCCCGGCACGTTGAAGGAAAAATCCCCGGGAGAGAGCCCCATTGCGCGGGCCGATGTCAGGCTGGCATAAAGCTTTCTGATTTCGTCAAAGCCGCCGATGTAGGTGAGGGGGTTTGATCGCGGCGTCCTGCCGATAGGGCTCTGATCGATGAGCTTTACGCCGCTTATGTCCCCGAGTCCTGAGATTGACGAGTAGGGGAGTGCTGGCTCGAACTTTTCCCCGAAGTTTACTGCAAGGGCATTGTAGAGCGTATCTACCACAAGGGTGCTCTTGCCTGAGCCTGATACGCCGGTTACGCAGGTAAGTGTCTTTAAAGGGACCGTGAGGTCTATGTTCTTGAGGTTATTCCCTGACGCGCCTTTGAGGCTTATCGCCCTGCCGCTGCCCTTTCTCCTCCACCTGGGCACGTGTATGACCTGTCTGCCGGTGAGGTAGTCGGCTGTTAAGGTCGAGGCGCTCCGTAGAAACTCCTGCGTGTTGCCTGACCATACGAGACGGCCGCCCTTTTCGCCTGAGCCGGGGCCGAGCTCTATTATGTGGTCTGATCCGGTTACCATCGAGGGCTCGTGCTCGACCGTGACGACCGTATTGCCCATCGAGGAAAGCCTTTTTAACTGGTTCATGAGCATATCGACATCGATTGGGTGAAGGCCGATGGACGGCTCGTCGAGTATGTAGAGCACGCCGCAAAGAGATGACGCGAGCTGCGTGGCGATGGTGACGCGCTGCGCCTCTCCGCCTGAAAGAGTCTTTGTGAGCCTGTCGAGCGTGATGTAGCCGAGGCCTGTCTGCGTTAAAAATTCGAGCTTCGCGCGTATCTGCTTCAATGGCTCTTCGGAGACAGCCTCTTCGACTGGCGTAAGCTCGATCCTCGAGAAGAACTCGCGGGCGTCTTTTATCGACATTGCGCTCGCCTCGGCGATATTGAGGCCGCCCACCTTCACGGATAGAGCCTGTTTTTGCAGCCTCGTGCCGTTGCAGACATTGCACGTTACCTGACCCTTGTAGCGCGAGCTGAATACCTTTATGTGGAGCTTGTATTTCTTGCTCTCCAGATAGTCGAAGAAGCCCTCGATGCCGTCGAAGTCGGATGTGCCCTCAAAGACGAGCTTGCGCTCTTTTGCGGAGAGCTTCTCGAATGGCTTGTCGAGGTCGATGCCGTACTCCTGCGCGTTCTTCTCGATCTCTTCGTACCACCAGAGATACGACGGCTTTGTCCACGGCTCTATTGCGCCGCTCCGGAGGGACAGGCTCTTGTCAGGTATTACCTTGTCCTCGTCATAGCGGAGCACGTTGCCGAAGCCCTTGCAATGCGGGCACGCGCCAACGGGGTGGTTGAATGAAAGTGAGATGGGCGTTGGCCGAGTTGCCTTTGCGCCGCAGTTCGAGCAGAGCAGTTCCTTTGAGAAGCGCTCTGTGCCCTTGCCCGGCGCGAACGCCCATGCAGAGCCGCTGGAAAGGCTGAAGGACGTCTCCAAAGCCTCGGTGAGCCTCTGCCTATCTGCCTCTTTTACGATTAGCCTGTCAGTCACCACGCCGAAAGAGCGGGGCAGTTCATTTGCAGGCCCTTCTGTGATGTCGATAATCTCTTCGCTGATCTTTATTCGTATGAAACCCTTTTCGAGAAGTGCGGAGATCGCCTCTTCATCCGTCCTGCCGTTCTTCTCCATGTCAAAGCCGATGTAGAGGGGTTCGTTCAGGCGCGTTTCGATTATCTGTTCTGCGGCGAGCTGCGGGCTTCCGGCCTTGACCTCTGTGCCGCATTCAGCGCAGTGCAGCCTGCCCACACGGGCGAATAGGAGGCGGAGGTAGTCGTTCAATTCCGTGGTGGTGCCGACTGTAGAGCGGCTGCCGCGCACAGGGTTTTTCTGCTCGACTGCGATCGCAGGGCGGATGTTCCTTATTGCCTCGACATCAGGCCTGTCCATGCGTTCGAGGAATAATCTGGTGTAGGTGGAAAGGGACTCTATGAAACGCCAGCGGCCTTCGGCAAAGAGGGTGTCGAAGGCAAGGGACGATTTGCCCGAGCCTGAAGGCCCGACGATGGTGGTGATGAGGTTGTGCGGGATGCGGACGGATATGTTCTTGAGGTTGTTCTGCTTGAGCCCCTCTATTACAAGCTCGTCCTTCTCAGCCAGAGAGTTTGAACCGGCTTCGAACGAAAGGACCTCAGCCCTGTTTGTCTTCTTCCTTGCCATGCCTTGATAGCGCCGCCTTTTGAACACAATTAACTACTAATTATAGCGCGGCGGCAGGGGGGATGACCAGAAAAAAGAGGGGTATTCAGGCGGCTGAAAAAGGCCTGTCTGTTTCTGTGGGTTCAATCTTTCAGATTGAACCCGAATGTTCGTGATTGCAGATACGAAACTTCGGGTTCAGGTTGCAAACCTGAACCCGCCTAAGACTCATCGAACTGTAATTTGCCATTTTTAACTGCATCTACCGGGTTTGTAGAGCATCCAGTAATTGCGGTTACAAGAAGCAACAACACAAAAAATAATCTTATCATCGTATTCTTCCCCTTTTTTCTGACATTTTGTGGACGGCCATTTTTTCTTTCGAAGTCTCGCCATTATTGTTGTTGGTCAACTATACGGGAGAAGTGTGACAGAGGTGCGTCAGTGAATTAAGAGAGATTCCTGAACATGCCAATGACGGGATTATAATGTTGAAAGAAAGTCCTATATACCTAATTCTTTTTTGAAATCAAACAAGCCACCTTACAGCCTCAAAAAATCCACTTTGCCTTTGATTAAAATGTAGCTGCATTTATTAATGTTCACGACCAAAGCCATTATCAAACGCGTTTCTGATAAATTCATCGCCATTTCTGCCTAGTTGCTTTTGATGCAGGTAAAAATTACCGCTTCCTATAAGCCAGAAAACTTTATCCACATTATATGGCGTGACACCGACATTTTCTGCGATTCTCTCTATAATTTTAATTACCGTAATATCATTCGGATTGGGCTCACAAAATTGGAGAGATGCAAAAATACCCTTCAGATGAATATCTGGTTTAGAAAAATTCAGATATCCGATTTCCTTCAGAAAATCACAAGCTAAAGCCAATCCAAAGCCGTCAATCTTGAGCCATCGAGTGTTTCGATTTTTTTGATTCTTAAAAAACTCGTGCCTCTTGTTGCTATCTTTATCAAATACCTCAACCCAGCTATAGAACTCTTCGACCTTCTTAAATTCTGATAAAAAAGCTGCCCCCGAAATAATAACTTTAAAATATTGCCCAACCAAACATCTTTGCGTTATCTCCCCCATTTTAGCATCAGGTTTTTTTCTAAAATCTTCTACTATTCGGTTCCACGACTCTTTGTCATTACCATATTTTTTAATAATTAGCCGCGTATCGAACTCGCACAAAATGGGTGAATAAGTTTCGACACTACCAATGGCTTTTTCAACTACATTTTTCATCATCTTTCTATTTTTACCTGATTCTAATATCCGCATATAAACTTCATTAAGGCTTTTTGGCTTTTCGATAGACAAATACTCATCGAGACTTTTTTGAGCAATGCCAGCACTGGTTAAAAAATTTGTTAAATATTCCTTAGCCAGACTATAAATTTCTTTATCTTTTTCCTTTTGATTTTTCATTCCTGCTCCTTTGTTTGATATAAAAAAACAAACTCGCTTATTTTGTTCTATTATATATACCACATAGTCGATTGATCTCAGCCTTGGGTTAGCGAAGCGTAACCCAACAATGCCCTTTATACCTTCGCATCCGGTTCTTTCCAGAAGACATGCGGGGTCTTTACCTCCTGCCCGATATCGAGGTCCCATATCTTCAATTCATCGATATACGACCGGTCGTCATTGAATATGCCGTTCGCGATGAGCGCCCATACTCTTTTAACATTGTCTTTGGCGTGGTCGAATATTTCGTCATAGCCCTTGCGGCCGTGCGGGGTCTCGAGGTTAAGGATGTATGCCGGGTCTGCTTTCCTGGGGAACGAGACGCCTTTTTCTTCGAGTAGTTTACGAAGAGGCTTATATGGGATTATGGAAAGTTCCGAGCCGACTTCGTCTATCCAAAAGGTGACCTCTTTATGCCAGCCGCTGATGTCGATATCAAATCTGTTCATCCTCGGAAAGCACCTGGAGAGCATTTGCCGCCATAGCCTTTCTATTGCGTGCTTAACGCAGCTCGCGTCACCTGAGTTGCCGCACGAATGGACGATCTTCTTTATATGGTCTGACCTCCTTACGTCCTCGCCCAATCGCGTGCTGAAGACATGGACGTCCTGGTGCATCTCCGAGACGCGGTGGGCAGTTTCGTTGTCAGCGTCGTAGTCGCCCACGAGAAGGTTTGTGACTGGGTGGCAGGTGACGTCTGCCGCGACATGCGAGGCATAGCCCAAAAACCATGCAAGGCACTGCTCCTGCTCGTCGCCGGAAAGGGTTTTGATGTAATCAATGGCAAAGTGAAAGATGTTCCCTTCCGTATTGGTGCCGTACTTGTGATGCATGGCGTTGGCCCAGTGCTCTGAATCTTTTTTCAGGGTAGCGAGATTGAGATATGGATAATCAGGGCTGATGGAACCCATCTGGCACAATTCGGAATATTTAAGCAGGGCTGCCCTTGCCTTGAGCGGAAGGTTCATGCCGCTCAATTCCCTATGTGAGGTCAAAAGGCGGACTAACGTGATGTGCGTATAGGGGCCGGGCATCTGAGGACCTCCCGTTAGACTTGTGCGTGGCGATGGCCTCAGAAGAAGGTACCCGTTCCATTACCTTTTTTCAACTCAAAATTGAAAAGCCGGTCCAGTTTCCTGGGCCGGCTTTGAAAGTTTCATCTCCTCAATGAATAGGCTTTGTCCCTGTGTTCTGCGGCTCTATGCCTATGTCACGCAGGGCCTTTTCAGCCAGCCTGCTCTTTGTGCGCAGCCACCTTTCGTAGATGCGGAGGATGTCCTTTGACGAGGTCAGGCGGCTTTTCTGGCTGACTTCGGTGAGCACGTCCACAAAGGCCGCGAACTTTTTTGCCAGCTCGCTGAAGAGGCCGGATACGTGCTCGTTATCTGACTTATGCATCGAGGCGACAAAGCCGTACGAGGCCGCGCCCATTGCCATGTAGTAATCTATATCAACGATCTTGCGGTTGAGGCTGTCCGAGAAAAAGCCCGAGGTAAAAAGCGAGATGTCACCGAGCTGCCTCATCTGCTGGATCTGTACTTCACGGGTAGAGTTGAGGGCCTTGAGGTATGAGAGCGCGAGCGGCTCATCGGAGAGCCTGGCGCTGGTGACGAAGCTGGCGAGAAGGCTGGAGAGGTAGAACTCTGCCATCTCATTGGTCTTCACCCGCTGGCTTTTTATTGCTGAGGCAACCTGCTCCTTGAAGTGCTCTATGGGATTTACTGCTGTGACCATAGCCTACACCTCCTTTGCCGCAGGCTGCTCAAAAAGGCCCATCTGCATTGTTGGCGTCGTCGCGGCAGAAGCAGCGTACCGCAAAGAGTACGCCTCATTCCTCGCTCCTTGCCGCCTCGCATCTGGACCTTTTTGTGCAGCCTTTAAATGTCCGCATTAACCTATAATGCACTCCTCATTACGATTATAGCAAGGTTACAAATGTTACACTTATTATACTTAAAATGGGGCAGCTTTGACAACAGGAAAGTTGGTGGAAAGGGAGGTGAAAGGGCTTAACTGGCCGATATAATTGAGGAATTTATTTCCTTGAGAGTGTCTGGGCGTTCGGGGGCTGTCTTTTTGTAATCTCCCCTGACCCCTCTTTAGAAAAGAGGGGAATTACCTGGTTGGATCCCGCCCAAAATAAAAAAGCCCCCTGCTTGCGCAGGGGGCTTTTTGTTTTTCGGCTTTTATTGGGGTACTACGTTGACCGCCTTGGAACCTTTTGCGTCCTTGGCTATGTCGAACTCAACAGCCTGACCCTCTTTCAGGGTCTTGAAGCCGTCGCCCTGGATAGACGTGTAGTGGACGAATACGTCCTCTCCGCCTTCCCTTTCGATGAACCCAAAGCCCTTGGACTCATTGAACCACTTTACTTTGCCTTTTGCCATTTGTCAGGACCTCCTTTCTACAGATTATAAGTCTATTGAGGTCCTGCCTGAAAAGTGAAAACCTTCAGCATAATACCTGCAACCGTCTTATTCCTGACCAGACTATCGCATAACCAGGATGTTGTCAATATATTTTTTAAATAAATATTTTAAATCAGAGCTGATAAAACTGGCCGAAGGCCTTTGTAGATGAAAAACGCCGTTATTCCAGCTGCTTAGCACTCTTTTTAATAGACTGCTAAAAATCGCCTTGACAAAAAACGGAACGGGCCATATATTTACTACACCTAATGGATTACATCCAATTCCGCAAAAAATAAAACCTACAATTTAAGGAGGAGCAGAGGAATGAAGATCAGACCGCTTCACGATCGAGTTATTGTCAGAAGGCTCGAGGAGCAGGAAAAGACCAAGGGCGGCATCATAATCCCCGAGAGCGCGAAAGAAACACCCGCAGAGGGCAAGGTAGTCGCTGTAGGGCCCGGCAAGAAGGAAGACGGCAAGATAGAGCCCATGGGCGTGAAGGTCAATGACACCATCATCTTCAGCAAGTACGCCGGCACCGAGATAAAGGTCGAAGGCGAGGACCTCCTCATCATGAGGGAAGAAGACATCCTTGGCGTAGTCGAAAAATAATCGGGTCTCTTGAGCCCGCAAACAACATTTAATAGCAAGGAGGAATTCAAAAGATGGCACCCAAAGAACTATCTTTCAGCCATAGCGCGAGGAGCGCGATATTAAAGGGCGTAAACACCCTGGCAGACGCGGTCAAGGTCACTCTCGGGCCCAGGGGCAGGAACGTAGTCATCGAGAAGAGCTTTGGCTCACCGCTCATCACCAAGGACGGCGTCACGGTCGCCAAGGAAATCGAGCTTGAGAACAAGTTCGAGAACATGGGCGCGCAGATGGTAAAGGAGGTCGCGAGCAAGACCTCTGACGTAGCTGGCGACGGCACCACCACCGCCACCGTCCTTGCGCAGGCGATATTCAGGGAAGGCAGCAAGCTCGTTGCCGCGGGCCACAACCCGATGGACCTTAAGAGGGGCATCGAGAAGGCCGTTGAGGTCGCCATCGCCGAGCTCAAGAAGCTCTCGAAGAACGTGAAGGAGAAAAAGGAGATCGCGCAGGTCGGCACCATCTCAGCCAACGGCGACAGCACCATAGGCGAGATAATCGCCGAGGCGATGGAGAAGGTCGGCAAGGAAGGCGTCATCACCGTCGAAGAGGCAAAGGGCATGGAGACCCAGCTCGACGTTGTCGAGGGCATGCAGTTCGACCGGGGCTATCTCTCGCCGTACTTCGTGACCGATGCCGAGAGGATGGAGTGCGTAATAGAGGACTGCTTCATACTCATCCATGAGAAGAAGATATCGAACATGAGGGAGCTCCTCCCCGTGCTCGAAAAGATAGCAAAGATGGGCAGGCCGCTACTCATCATCGCCGAGGACGTAGAGGGCGAGGCCCTTGCGACGCTCGTCGTCAACAAGCTCCGCGGAACTCTTCAGGCAGCCGCAGTCAAGGCCCCTGGCTTTGGCGACAGAAGAAAGGCGATGCTCGATGATATCGCCGTCATCTCCGGCGGCAAGCTCATCGCCGAAGAGCTCGGCATCAAGCTCGAGAACGTCGACATCAAGGACCTCGGCAGGGCCAAGAGGGTCGTCATCGACAAGGAGAACACCACCATAATAGACGGCGTCGGCAAGAAGGCTGACATCGAGGCCCGCATCAAGCAGATAAGGGCCCAGATAGACGAGACGACCTCTGACTATGACAGGGAGAAGCTCCAGGAGAGGCTCGCGAAGCTCGCTGGCGGCGTTGCCGTCATCAACGTGGGCGCAGCGACCGAGACCGAGATGAAGGAGAAGAAGGCCAGGGTCGAGGACGCGCTCCACGCGACCAGGGCGGCCGTGGAAGAGGGCGTTGTGCCCGGCGGCGGCGTTGCCTATCTCCGCGCGCTAAACGCTGTATCGAAGCTCAACCTCGAAGGCGACCAGCAGTTCGGCGTAAAGCTCGTTCTCCGCGCCCTTGAGGAGCCTATCCGCCAGATATCGGCCAACGCGGGCCTCGAAGGCTCTATCGTGGTCGAGAAGGTGAAGAACGGCAAGGACGCCTTCGGCTTCAACGCCGCGACCGAGGTCTACGAGGACCTCGTCAAGGCCGGCGTCATCGACCCGACAAAGGTGTCGAGGATAGCGCTGCAGAACGCGTCTTCGATATCGTCACTCATGCTCACCACCGAGTGCATGGTGGCCGAGAAGCCCAGGGAAGAGAAGGGCGGCGCAGGAATGCCCGCAGGCATGGGCGGAATGGGCGGCATGGGCGGAATGGACATGATGTAAGTCCGGTTCGCGCTCTACGGAATTAAAAATGGAACGGGGGCTGCTTTCGCAGCCCCCGTTTTTTGTGCGCGCAGGCTTTGCAAATCAATTAAAGGGGGGAAGTAATGGCTGCATACGTCTATTTGATTGAAGAGGAACCGCATCCAGGAGAAATAACTGGACCGTGGACAAAAATTGGCTATTCCAAAAACCCTCCAGAATGGAGGCTGAACGCAAATCTAAAGCGTGGTAACCCCAGAAATTTAAAAATAGCCGCTGTTTTTGAGTTTAGTTCTGAACAAGCCGCATTGAACGCAGAACAAAATGCTCACGAGGCATTCCGTAAGCATCTGTGTCAAAAGGAATGGTTCCAAATTTCTTCGGAACAAGTTTTGGATTGGTTTTTGCAAGTAGGCTCTAAGCCACGTCAACTATAATGCAACATTTGTATAGGATGCTGCGCGCGCCCATGCTCTAAGAGCCGTGTAGGTTGGGTTAGCGGAGCGTAACCCAACATAAGGCATATAATCAAAAACATGTTGGGTCAAAAAGCGCGACCCAACCTACGAAAAAAATCCCTAAACTCTTTTTGTTCCTCCCCTCCAAATCTGTTATCATCCCCCCTCATGAAATCCGCAGACATCCCAGCAGTAATCAAGATACTCCGTCAGGAGTACAAGCGCTTTCGCACGCCATATGTAACCGAGGTCAGCCAGGAGATACGGCGAGGCCCGTTCAAGGTCCTGGTTTCCTGCATCATAAGCCTCCGCACGCAGGACAATGTGACCCGGGCCGCGTCCATAAGGCTCTTTGAGCTGGCTGATACGCCTGAGTCAATGGCTGCCCTGAGCGCCGCAAAGATAGAGAAGGCCATCTATCCTGCCGGGTTCTACAGGAACAAGGCAAAGGTAATAAGGGATATCTCGAAGGAGCTTGTCGAGAAGTATTCATCGCGCGTGCCGGACGAGATAGACGAGCTGTTGAAGCTCAAGGGCGTGGGCAGGAAGACCGCGAACCTTGTCGTGACGCTCGGCTTCGGGAAGCCCGGCATCTGCGTTGACACTCACGTTCACAGGATAACGAACAGGTGGGGATTCGTTAAGACAAAGACGCCTGAGGAGACGGAATTTGCGCTCCGCGATCGTCTTTCAAAAAGGTACTGGATAGAGATAAACGATCTCCTCGTGGCATACGGCCAGAACCTCTGTACCCCGGCTTCTCCGTTTTGCAGTAAATGCAGGATAGCGACGTATTGCGGCAGGGTGGGAGTAGATAAGAGCAGATAACCCCCTCACCTCAATCCTCTCCCCTAAGGGGAGAGGAGGTTTTTACCATCCCACTTTTCTAAAGGGGGACTGAGGGGGATTATGATTCGGTGCGCGTGGCGCACCCTACAATTTAGAGCTTCTTCGGTCGCCACCGGCTCCCTCAGAATGACAATATGTAATCTCCCCTGCCCCCTCTTTAAAAAGAGGGGAAGTATAAAAGAGGGGAGGCCCTTGATTTCAAAAGAAGCTTGTAAAATAGCCATTTTCAATGTTATATCTGTAGGTCGCAAATGCCTTCCGGACGTTGCGGTATGATTTTCCTTATCGCGAAGACCCGAAAGGAGGGCCTCTCATGAAAGAGAAGGTCATCATCTACGGCAAGGACACCTGCCCTTATACGAAAGCGGCGCGCGACGAGTACGCCAAAAAGGGCTATGAGGTCGTATACCACAACGTAGAGGCCTCTCCGGAGAAGCTCGAGGAGATGCTCAAGTGGAGCAAGGGCTCGCGCCAGGTGCCCGTGATAGTCGAGGGCGGCATGGCCATACAGGGCTGGTGTGTGGAGTGCGGCAGCTCTGATTAGGCTGGGGCGTTCTGAAAAAAGCATTGCAAGCCCCTTTGTACATTTATAACGTGATAAATCTCATGGAGGATGGAAATTAAATGGTAGAGAATACGCTTTCGATCGTGAAGCCCGACGGTGTAAGGAAGAACGTTATCGGGGATATCATAAAGAGGTTCGAGACAAACGGCCTCAAGGTCGCGGCCATGAAGATGGCACACCTGTCGAGGAAAGAGGCCGAGGGCTTCTACGCTGTCCACAAGGCAAGGCCCTTTTTCGCGAGCCTCACGGAGTTCATGTCGTCAGGCCCTGTCGTGCTCATGGTCTTGAGGGGCGAGGGCGCGATAATGAAGAACAGGGAGTTGATGGGCGCGACAGACCCGGCAAAGGCGGCCGCAGGCACCATAAGGAAGGACCACGCCGACTCCATAGAGTCGAATATCGTGCACGGCTCGGACGGACCTGAGACGGCCGCCTTTGAGATAGGGTACTTTTTCAGCGGAATCGAAATTTTCGAGTAGCGGCTCACAAATAAATCCTTAAGCGGGTTCAGGGTCGTGCCCTGAACCCGATGATTCGCGCCGGGCTACGAGTTTTCGGGTTCAATTTGCAGAATTGAACCCGCCCTTAGTGGAATAGAAATTTGGAGTAAGCAGGGAAGTCAGTGGAGAGCATCGAGAGAATAAAAGCTCATTACCGCTTTACCGACGAGGACGTCTCGCTCCTCATGAGGCTCAGGCCCGTGATGGAGCGTTACAAGGACGAGTTCGTTGTCGAGTTCTACAACTTCGTCAGGGAGTTCGAGGAGGCGCACAAGTTCCTCAAGGACGAGGCGACCATAAAGCGCCACCAGGAGGCCCTGAAGGTCTGGTTCATGAAGCTCTTCTCCGGCACCTACGGCGCCGGTTATCTTGCCGAGCTGCACAAGGTCGGCGAGGCGCACGTCAAGATAAGCCTGCACGCCCATTACGTCAACGCGGCCTTCCATTTCGTCAAGCTCTTCATCCACGGCATCCTCCATAAGGAGATAGCGGAGGTAGCGGACAGGGCGCGCATGATGGACACGGTCGGGAAGATACTCGACATAAACCTCGACATCTTCACCAGCTCGTACATCGAGGAAGAGAAGAAGTTCTTCGTCTCTCAGAAGGTCGAGAGCTACCTCATACAGATGGCCAACCGTTTCTCCCACGGGCTCAACCTCATACTCGTCCTTGGCCTCGTGCTACTCGGCTTCATGGTCATCGGCCTCTTTACCTATGACGTCATCCATATACTCGACGGAGACATTGAGAGGGGCCTGCTCTCCACGCTCGGCAGCCTCCTGATGCTCTGGGTCGTCATAGAGCTCATGGACACGGAGATAAAGCACCTCAGAGGCGGAAAGTTCGCCATAAAGGTCTTCATAAGCGTCGCGCTTGTGGCAGTCATAAGGAAGATACTCGTAACGAGCCTC
>CAZDUP010000039.1:0-12230 GCA_964508625.1 uncultured Thermodesulfobacteriota bacterium | reverse complement strand
TCCCTGACGATGCGCATAGCCCTTATTACGACCTCCTGCCCCTTCCATGCCTTGATATTGCCGACGATGCCTATGAGGGGAGAGTCTTTGCCCAGGCCGAGCTCCCTGCGGACCTCTTCAGCAGGCCTTGACGGCCTGAACTTTTCAGGGTCGAGCCCGTTGTATATAAGGGATAGCTTACTTGCCGGGAACCCCTTTGACTCGAGGTTGGCCTTCACCGCCCCTGAGATGCAGATTATCGAGGAGAGAAACCTCGCTATGAAAAAGGCCTGCGCAGGAAACCGGCCGTTTATGCCCCTCTCATGCGCCAAGGCCTTTACCCCGCTGAGCATGGCTGCCACTATCCACTGCTGGGGCCTCAGGACCGTATTATTGAGGTGCACCAAATCAAAGCCCCCGGCCCGGAGCATGGACCAGCAAGCGAATACCGGAAATACAAAGGTCCTGAAGTAATTGAGGCTCTTCTGGAGGAGCAGGGCCGGAGCAACAAAGAATGCCCTGGCAACGGCATTGCCCTTGAAGCGTGTAAAGGCCGGATGAGCGCTGAAGTCAAGTGCCCTCGGTTTTTCAAGGAGCATCACGGCACAGCCCGCCTGCTTGTAGGCGGGGACAAGGTGGTGGTCCCTGTAGAAGGCAACGGTCGGCTCGAAGCGGCTCTTGTCCAGACCCTCCACAAGGTAAAGCAGGCTGAAATAGGAGCCCCCCACAGTGCCGTCAGTGTTCTGCTCGATGTACAATATCTTTTTTCTCGAGCCCGCGCTCACGCCGGGGACCTCCTGCCCAGGAGGGCTGAGAGCTCACGGAGGTTCAGTACGGCGAAAACGCTTGCCCCGAGCACGACCAGGAAGGCGAGCGAGAGCAGGCCAGCGCCGAGGACCCCCTTCGCGGCAATTATCACTGCGGCCATCACAAGGCTCAGAAGGACGTTCGTTGAGAGGACCTTCGCCACCTCGATCAAAGGCAATCCAATTGAGCTTGACAGCTTGAGCGTCCCGATTATGAATTCAAGGACTATTGCAAGCGTTATGGTCCAGGCCGCGCCGCTGATGCCAAAGGCGAGCGTAAGGGGATAGATGAGGACCGCAGTCAGCGCGAGCCTCGCGATGTTCGTGTAGAATGTGATGCGGGGCGTGCCTATGGCGTTGTATACATAACCGTTGAGCGACGAGACGGCTCTTATGCAGCCGAAGACCGCGAGTATCTTGAGCACATCTGCGGCAGGCATCCATTTCTGGCCGTATACTGTGCCGATTATCTCGTCGGAAAGGGCCGCGAGCCCGAATGCCGCGGGTATGGCGAACTTGGAGACGAGCTTCAGGACCTTCGTGTATGTCTGTCTTAGAAGCGGGAGGTCGTTCTGGAGCTTGCTGTAGACCGGGAAGATTACCCTTGAGATTATCTTGGAGAAGTGCGAAGTGGGAAGGTTGGCAAGCGTGAAGGCTATGACATAGTAGCCGAGCGCTTCCATTCCGGCAATTTTCCCTATTATGAAGTTCCCGCCCTCTATGGATAAGAAGACGACTATCGTCAGGCCGGTTATGTATTTCCCATAGCCGACAAGCTCTCTGGCGATCTTCGCGTCAAACCGAAGTCTCGGCCTTCCGGGTATGAGCAGGTAGCTTATTGCCATGCCCATGAAGGCCGCAACAACGTGTCCAATCACTAGCGCCCATACGCTCTGCAGGTAGTAGGCAAGGAATATCACAAAAGCGGTGTTCGCCACGTTCTGGAGTGTTTCCATGTACGTGATGACCTTGAAGTTGAGGTTCTTCTGGTACCTTACCGTGTTTATGTTATGAAAGCCGCAGAATATGAAGCTGATGGCCATGACCTTGATTAGCGAGTCTAAAACGTCTATCGCGTAGAAGGCGGCAAGCAGAGGGGCAGCCAGGGCAGTGACGGCCGCAAGCACGAAGCCGCGCAGCACCAGCAACGTGAAGGCGGTGTCCTTGGCCTCATCATAGCCATCCTGCCTGTGTATGAGCGCCGCGTTGTAGCCGGTCTCGGTGAAAAGCTCCAGCCCCCTCACGATGATGAGGCATATTGCCATGAGGCCGAAGACGTCCGGGGCCAGGATGCGCGCAAGGACGATAGACCTGGCGAACGACAGGATATTGTTGCCTGCGCTGGAAATGCCGACCCAGAAGCCTGATCTCAAAGTCTGGGTCTTGAGCGAGCCGCCGGTCCCGTGCAGGAAGCCGGAGATCCTGCTCCAGTATCCCTCAAGCCCGGCCATGCAATCTCCCCGATTCCAGACGCGCCTTCAGACTGGCCTCATGCGCCTGCATCATTGCCCTTTTCCGTAGTTGTCTTCAAGCCATTTCCTCATTGTGCCAAAGGCGCCATCCTGCCATTACCTGAAGGTGAATACGTGGTTCGCCTCCGGCGTGACATGTATCTCCACGTTGCGTCCGTATCTGTCCATCTCTTCTTTGTAGGCGGAGCTGAACTTCTCCTGGAATTCCCAGTAGAGCCTGTCCGACTCGCTGAAGATGAGGCATAGCTTCCTTGACCCAGCCATCTGCCTGAAGGCCGCTGGGAACAGGCTGTTGAAGTTGCCCTGCTCCTTTTTCTTTTCCGGCGGTCCTGCTTGTTCCCCTTGCGACTTTTTTTTAGCCGCGCTCGACCAGAGCGAGCGGAATATGAGCCTGTAATCGCTCTTGAATGACAGAAGCCTCAGCCAGGCCTTAGGGTCGAGGGCCTTTCTGAAGTAGCCTTTCCTTACGGCCCCGAGCTGGCCCGTTGTCATGAACCTGGTCTTGTCAACGTTAGAGCCGTCGAGTATGACCGGGATGCCGAGCCCCAGGAGCGAATCGACCCTGCTGTCTATTGCGCCAGCAAGGAGGCCGGTTATTGCCCCGCCGCACAGGCCCGAGAGGATGAACTTCTTTATGCCCAGCTCGGATTGCATCCAGTCCATTGCCGAGATGGTGTTATCGACGAACCTCCCGACCTGTATGGAGCCGTAGACGTCCGCGGCCTGCTTTTCATTGACTTCCCCCTCAGAGTCCCCCATGCCCTCGGGGTCGAACCTGAAGACTGCGAATCCGAGTCCTTCAAATAGGGCCGACATCTTGACGTAGAGCCGGTGAGGGGCCACGCGGCTCTTTATGCCCGGGCTCAGGATGATTATTCCGGTCTTCCTCGTTTGCCCATCCGGGAGATGGAGCATGCCGTGCAACTTGAGGCCGTTCCTGCTTTTGAATATTACAGGCCGCGCGCCCATGTCACTTTTCACCAAGCCACGCGAGGGTTGCGGCAAAGAGGTTTTCTGCCCGCGGGTAATAGGCCCTTATCTCTTTCCAGAAGAGTTCTTCTTTGACAGCGCTCACCGTGCAATCATTATATGTAGAGGCAAGCGCTGCGGAAGCCTTGCCAGGCTCGCCCTTGCGGTTTATGTCTGCTACAAGCACCCGGCCTGAAAAGCTCTTCGGTGTAGAAGCCAGGTCAATGGCCGAGACCTGCTCAAAAAGCGCACGCGACATCTCGTAGCCGTCTACGTTAACGGTCTGGCCGCGCTTGAGCTCTTCGCCGAGGTCCACTCTTGTTTGCCTGATCTCCTTGTACACGGACATCTGCGTAGAGAGGTTTATCTTGAGCATCTCCTGCATGTATGCGGCCCCGTCCACCACAGGGTTCCAGAGTACTAGCCCTGTGACATCTGAAATCTCTTCTGCCGCAATCGAGGCGAAGGTCGCGCCAAGGCACAGGCCCAGAAGATAGACCCCTTCGCCTGCTCCGTCGATAGACTTGAGATGGCCAGCGGCCGCCTTTATATCCGACAGGTTTGTCTCAGCGCTGGACTCCTCGAACGCGCCGTCGCTGTCACCATTGCCCATGTAATCGAACCTCAGCACAGCATGGCCCCTTTGGGCAAGTGCGCGCGCGAAGGTGACGAATACCCTGTGCGACCAGAGCTTCTCCTCGGCAAAGGGGGAGCAGAAGACAAAGGCAGGCCGTCTGGCCGCCTCTGGCGCAGGCTCATGGAGGACGCAGAAGAGCCTGTATCGGCCGGTATCCAGGAAAAATGGTTTCTCTTCAGCCATTGGATTCTCTCTTGGACGGGTTCCAGACCTCAAGCCTCATGCCCTGAGCGTATTTGATCCACGCGTAGAGGATGGCGATATTCACGGCAGTAAAGTACAGCGGCACCTTTCCGGCGATTCTTTCGTCAATTCTGACCAGTTGAATATACGCGGCCCCGGCCAATAGATAGAACAGGGCCTGCAGGACAATAGCAGCCCCGTAGATGCCGCTGTCGGCAATCGCCAGGTTTGAGACGAGCGCCGCAAGCATGAAAAAGGGCACCAGCCATCTGATGAGCTTATGCGAGAGAAGCTCGATTGCGAAAAATCCGTATCTGACCGGGTTCATGAGATGTTTTTTGTAGAAGAGCGCGGTCATCCCCCTGATTAGCGTCCGCACCTTTCTCCTGAACTCGTCGCCGGTGCTCTTAACGCTGGTCATTGTCCCGCATGCCGAAGGCTCGGTCACAGCCCTGTATCCCTTTTCGACCGTGTTGAGCACAGAAAGAAAATCCGGGGCCAGCCCCTCCCTGAACGGCTCGCAAAGAGAGCGCCTTTGTGCGTAGAAGGAGCCGCTCGCCCCGACGATAGAGTGCACCCTTGATTCAAGGTTCCTTAGCATAAGCTCGTATTTGCCGTAGAGTCCCTCTCCGCCTCCGTCCTCTATATGGTCCTCGCCGGAGACGCAGCCTATATTCCTGTCATGAAATCTCTTGACGATATTCCTGAGGGCGTCAGGCCTCAAGATTATCGAGGCATCTGAAAATACGACTATCCCGTTGCTTGCGGCATTGAGCCCGAAGTTCAGAGCCTGCGCCTTGCCGCCCCTCTGCGAAAGCTCGAGGAATTTAATGCAGGGGGACGGATTGGAAAGGACTAGCTCCCTTGTCCTGTCAGTCGAGCCGTCAGATATTATGAGTACCTCGAGGAGGCCGGAAGGGTAGTCGAGCCCAAGGGTGTTCCTTATCTTCTCGCCGATGCTCTTCTCTTCGTTATGCACCGGGATTATCATCGTTACGGGAGGTGTGAAGTCCAGACCTGCCTTATCCGGCTCGGATGTCGGAAAGACCTTTGCGGCCGCGCCGAGCAGCAACGGATACCCGAAGTAGGCGTAGAATATGCCGAAGAGCGAAAGCCAGAAGAGTATCTCAGCAATCTCTCTCACCTGGCCGCCTTTCTCCAGCGAGTTGGCCCCAGAGAGACAAGACCGTCGGCACTTTCGAGCGCGAGCCTCGCGGCCCTTATGACGTTGCGTGCCAACAGGCCGAACCGCTGCCTGGCCCCGATCTCAAGAAGCCTTCCAGAGATTGTAAAGGCCCCGTCCCGGAGTATGCCCATGAGCCCTGAGAGGTCCTCGGCGTTGTTCGTCGATAAAATAACGCCCTTGAAGTCAGCTGCCATGTGCATGTCAAGTCCGCCAAAGGCCATTGCCGAAGGGTTCTGCTTCCTTATCTCGTTAAGAAGAGCAATGGAGGCATGGTGCGGAAGATAGCGGCTGTCGTACGCCGCGTTCCATACCTCTATGCCGTCGAGGCCCTCTCTTATATGGTCCGGTACAAAATGGCGGTTCCTCGTCGGATGGGCTATCACTGCAAGCCCGCCCTGCCCGTGGATAGCTGCTATCGTGGCTGCTATATCAATTGAAGGTATGTACTCGCTGAGCCCTATGCCGAGGAGGTGTAGGTGAGGGTATTCCTTGAAGCCGAACTCGAGCCCTGGAGAGATGATTACCCCGCTTGATTCAGATACCCCGGCGCATTCGGCCAGGAATTCTTTCATCTTCTCGGGGCTGAAGTCCTCTGCATGCTCAGAGAGCATCATGAAGCCGAGCCCGCGCTCTACGCACAGGCCTGCCAGCTCGGCGATCGAGCATTTGCCGTCATGGGAGTAGGTCGTATGAACGTGGAAGATGCCGTTCACTGCCTTCTGAACCATCTTGAGGTCTCGAAAAGCCACGGACGAAGGTCGTCGAGACGCATGATTTCGTTCTTTGTCCCGTTCAGGGACGACTTCATGAACTCAGCCAGATAGCCCACTCTGCCCTTATGGCCGGCAGGGAGGTGAAGGCTCGCCCTTTTCTTCAAGAGCACCATCAAGAGGGAATCGACATCGCCCCAGAACCAGCGCGTCCTGACGCCGGGCCTGTAATCAATACAGGGCGCGACCTCCTTGCCAGCGGCGATATCGAGCAGGAGCGCGGGGAAATCCACGCCCGAATCAATGGCAAGCTGCAGCGAGCCCCAGAACCGGCCGTTGATCTCCATGAGCTTGAGCTTCCCGTCGCTCTCATCTTCCTTGAACTCTACCATCGCGATGCCGTGCCATTTGAGCCTGTCGAGAAGCGACTCGGCATATCGCCTCGCGTCGTCCCTTACAGGTATGCTCTCCCTCAGCACGCTTACCCCGCCTGAGGGCGGCTTTTCCCTGAGCCGTCTGTGGCTGAAGATCGCCTTGAGCCTCCCTCTGTCATAGCAGGCGAAGACGCCGACGCCCGGGCCTTTGACGCGCTCCTGGATGAGCAGCGGATACTCATCCTTTTTTGCTGCGAGGATTTCCTTCAATTCATCCTCATTGTCAGCGTAGCAGACCGAGGCGGATATCCATTTTTCGTCAGCGGTCTTTATCCTGGACCTGTGGGGTTTTATCACCATCGGAAATGTTATGCCGCTGACGGTGATACTCTGCCTATCGCCGGGCGAGGTGAGGATAACGGTCCTGGGCACCGGCACGCCGGCGCTCGACGCGAGCTCGACGAGCTTGTCCTTGCTGGCCGCGAGCTCCAGCGCTTCCAAGTGAGGAAACGGAATTTTGCAGTCCGCGCCGAAGTCCTTTATGTGCCCGGTCACGAGAAGCGTCGTTATGTCAGCGACAGGGACCACCGCGTCTATTCTGCGCCGCCTTGTCTCTTCCACAAGCCTCTTGATGAACCCGCTGGAATCGGCCGAAGGGTCAGGATAGCTGAAACTGCCAGAGCAGTACCTTGAATTCGAGGCGAGAGAGTCAGGAAGCCTGTCCCCGACAAAGACCTCGTGCCCCCTTTTCCCCAGGGAGCGCGTTATGGCCAGGGCCGCCCTGTTGTCGCCGTCTGTTACAAGCACACGCATGGGTTCTGCTTTAAAAGACCCCGAGTATCCGGCAGAAGAAAAGCGGGGCCGTGAATGTCGCGTCGTTGTGGATGTTTATGCGGTTGAGCGTGAAGCGGTTGTCAGAATGCGAGACAAAGCCCGGCCTGGTGGTGAAAGCAGCCCTGTAACCATGCCTCTCGACCATGCTGGCCGCTCTTTCATCAAAGTCCCCGTTAGGATAGCTGAAGGAGCCGATTGCCCTGCCCAGGCGCGACTCAAGCCTGGATTTTGATGCACCTATTTCAGAATTCGCCGCACTCTCGCTTACCATTGTCAGTATGCTGTGGTGTATCCCGTGCGAGCCGAAGCTGACCCCGTCTTTCATCATCTCCTTTGCCTGGTCCCAGTCAACAAAGGTCTCCACTGGAGTCTTTGGCCTCTGTCCCAGCCAGCGCTCCATCTCTTCTATCATCTTCTCATTTTCCGCAGCCGCGGCCCGCTTCCGGGAAGAGACGAACCGGCGGATATCATCGGGTGCCGGGCATTCCCTCGGGTCCGGGACAAGGCCGTACTTTTTTAAGAGCCCCATGCCATCGGCGCTTCGCTTACTGCACAGTGCGTCAAGGCAGGCTGTCATGCGCTCCTGCCAGAAGAGGCGTCCAGCTCCTATGAATCCTTCGGTCAGGAAGACCAGGGCAGGGATTTCGTATTTTTTTAGGACGGGCAGGGCGTTTGCGTAGTTGTCAGCCCATCCGTCGTCAAAGGTGACCAGGCACGACCCGCTCTTGAACCTGACCCTGTTTTCCATGTGTCCCATGAAATCATCAGGCTTCATAAGATTGAAATTCGTGCTGAGAAATCGCATCTGGGCATCGAATACCTTGTCCTCGACGATTATGCCACTGTTTGAGGCTGAGTTGTCCATTTCTGACCTTGTAAGCACCCTGTGGTACATCAGCACCACTGCCTTGTCCCTCAGGAGGACCTTTTTCAGCAGGTGCAGTGCGCCCGAGTAGTAGAGCATTGCAGCAGCAGCCGACTTTATAGCGCTCTTGACTGCGTTCATAAGCCTTGCACGCAGTCAGGCCTTGAGGCGGCCGCCCTCGCCATAGTCCTTGCCGCTTCCGGCCAGTCTTTTTATGAGAAGCCTCGGTGCGTCCGCTGCAAGGCCGGCGAAGCCGCGCGCTGAGAACGGGTAGATGAAGAGATTCCCGTACGGATGCTCTTCTCTTGTCCAAGCCTCAATCCATTGCTCGGCGCTGCCAAGGAACTCATAGGCATCGAGCCCCTTTTCAAATGAGTAGCGGAGCGTCTCCATCGTAAGCAGTACGCCTGGCGAACATTTCGCATACCGCTCGTCGTAGCCTATCTTCAAGACCCAGAACCTTCTGTCATACTCCAGCGCAATCTGCGATGCGACCGCCTTTCCGTCTGATTCAAGAAAACAGAGCCTCAGTATTCCTTCCCCGCAGGCCCTCCTGGCGTACGAGCTGAAAAAGTCTCTGAGGGGCTTCTTTTTCAGAATAGCCGAGCCATTGCGCCCCTTCCAGTTCGAGGCCTCGATCGCGTAGACCTCTTCGAGCTGTGCCTGCAGCTCTTCAGGGCGGGGGCAGAATATCCGCGTCGAAAGCGGCCCGAATTCCTCGGCCCTCTTCCGGGCTCTGCGCAGGTCATACCTTCTCTTTTGCGAAATACTGCCCAGGTACTCCTCCCAACTTTGGCAGATCCTGACGAACGGCGTGGAAGCTGACCGCGTGCGCATGCAGATGGCGCCTGCCCAGGCGTCTTTCAGGATGTCATCCATGATGGACTCCGGCATGCGCTGGAGTACAGCCGGATATCCTGTCTTGATAATTGCCCTGACCAGCTCGGCAAGGGAGCCGTGGTCCTCGTAAAGAAAGCCGCATGGCTCAAAGAGCGATGATACACCCAGGAATTCGATTCGCGGCGTGCCTTTTTTCCTCGAAAGCACGAGCGGCGCTATCGCAGATACCCTGCCGCCCCTCCTGACAGCTATCACCAGCAACTGCCCCTCGGCATGCAGGGCCTCGGCAGAGCAGAGGCACCAGTCATGGCTCAGAAGCGGTGTGCCTGAAGGGGTAGCGAGCCTCTCCCAGTCCGGAATTATAGAGGCAAGCCCGTCAGTGTCCCGGATGACTTCAGAGGAGAGCCAGCTATCCACGGCCAATTAGAACCCTTCTCAAATTATAGAGGGCCAACAGGGCGTTTGTGCCGCCGGGTGTTCCAGCTATCACCTTAAGGAGAGTAAGACGTTTTTTCATCTGTCCGCATGAGGCGAGGCTATCGCACCTCGCGATGGCCGCTTTCGCCTCAGCTGTCCTGCCCTGGAGCAGCAGCTCCTTGACGATCTCGGCCAGCTGCTCCGCCTCTATCCTCTCAATGCGCGCCTTGTTGCCTGGGGCGAAATCTGCATCAGACTTCCAGACCCTCTCTATGAGCGCGAGCCTCAGTTGGGCCCTCGTGAGGCTGCTGCAGTTCGTCGTAAGCCTGACGTCGTCATGATGGCCCCTGTTTATAGTCGTATCCACATCGAGAAAACAGGCTGTGCCGCTTCTGGCGAGCCTGGCGAAGAAATCCCAGTCAGCGTACAGCGGGTCGCCGACTGTAAAGAGTATGTCCGGGGCAAGAGAGCTCCTGCGGACAATGGCGCTGCTCGGCAGCACAAGAGGCTCGTCGAGCAGCGGTGCGTAGATATCACCAAGGTACAGGTCGAAGTACGATCCGGCGCTGCACCTGAGCCCGAGCGAGGAGGATGATATTTTCATCTGATATATTTCATCCCATGATAGATGGCTGCCGTGCCACGTGCGGAGACCTTTTGGAAAAAGGTCTCCGGAAGGCTTCAAGATGGTGAAGTCAGAGAAGAGGAAGTCTATCTCTGGCAGCCGGTCCATGATCTCGACCTGCAGGCCGAGCTTGTATTCCTTCCACAGGTCGTCAGAGTCGAGGAATGCAACGTACTCGCCCCGGGCTTCCTCAAGCCCCCGGTTGCGGGCAGCGCCGAAGCCCCTGTTCTCCTGCCGTATGCACCTTATGCGCCCGTCGTATTTCTCGAGCACCTCTGTCGTATCGTCTGTGGAGCCGTCGTCAACGACTATTATCTCGTAATCGCCGCAGGTCTGCGCGAGTATGCTGTCTATTGAATGACATATCAGGCCGGCCCTGTTGAAGGTAGGTATTATTATGCTTACGCGCATACGCTTACATTGGCCCCTGCATGGTCCGCGCGATGGTGGACCTGAGAGCGTTCTTTGAAAGCTCGTAGAGGTACCTCGATTTCGACTTGTAGAACTCGAGCTGAAAATTCCGCCTTATCCGGTTCGCGAATCGCCTTTTGAACTCCTCATCGCCCAATGTAAAGTCAAACTCATCTCTTCCGTTCTCAATGGCATACTTGATGAGATACCGGAGAAGGACCTTGCCAGGTGAATGCCTGTGAAATTCGATATCAAAAGAAGGCTTGTACCAGATGACCTTTGAGCCGTAGTCAAAGCCGAAGTGAAAGGCAATCTTTTTCCCATTGAACTCCAGGACTGAAAAGAGGAGCCATCCCTTGGCGAGCATGGACTTTGTCAGGCACGCGTAAAAATCCCTGTTGCACGGGTCAGCAAAGAGGCTTCTCTCGCCCACGGCAGACCGCCTGTTGACATGCTGGTCGAAAAAGGCGTCAAGGCAGCCCAGGGCCTCTGCCTGGTCCATGATGTTCCTGAACTCGAGCGCGCCCCGCTTGATGAAATAATTATGGCGCCTCCTGAAGGTCTCTTTCCTGAGCGTTATCGCTGCCTCTTCCTCATGGCCGCGTATGACAAGCGCGGGGCAGACTATCTGTCGGGCAATTATGTTCAGGCCGGACCCGGCGTTTAAATTCTTTAATATGTCCTTGGTCGAGGATGCTTCGGGGATGTTCCTTAACAGGATAACGTCCCATGCGTCCCTGCGCGCTGTAAGCTCATCGAAGATGCGCTTAAGCGAGAGCTCCTTTTGGCCTCTTATGAGAAAATCACAGTAATCAGCCTTTTCGTCCCCCACGAACCTGAGCGTCCTTACGCCGTCGGCCCTGGATATCATGAGGGGCGCAATGGCGCAAAGCTCTCCGCTGCTGTAAGCCTTCACGAGAAAGAGGGTGTTCTGTGCGCCGAAGACCTTCCACCAGCTACTGAACCATTCATAGGTCTGGAAGACGGTGCTGGTCTCGTTCCTGGCAGCCAGCTGGTTCCATTCAGCCCCCGAGACGCCGGCCTGCTCAATGCTGCTCACTATCTCGATCTGCGATTCCATCAGGCCGATGCTGCCAGTATCTTTCCTATTCTATCGATGTCAGCCCCGGTCACGAACGGATGGGTGGGCAGGGTCAATATCCTTTCGGCCACAGACCTGCCGTGTTCTGCCGATGCGGGCGAAGAGATAATCGGCCGTATCTCGTCGAGGTCCGCAATCGACCTCGGAAAGGAGATAGTCGCGCCAACGCCATTTTTCACAAGCCGGGCTACGATCTCATCGCGCCTGGACCTGTCGGCTGCAAGCGCAGGGAATCGCAGGTAGACCGGGGAGGTCTTCTCCACGGCTTCGACCTCCTTTATCCCGCTGAGAGGCCTGATTATCTTCCTGTACGCTTCGCCATTTCGCACCCGGGCACTGGTAATCTGGCCGAACCTTCTGAAAAGGGCGGCCGCAAGCCCTCCGAGAAGAGCGTCATATTGCTCAACCGGGTAATCGGTAGAATAGATGGTCTTACCGAGCCCGAGAAATGGGAGCCTGCTCGGGAGCCAGTAGAGGCCCGGATTGAGAAGCGCCGCATATGCCATGAGCCTTGCCGAATAAGAGGCAAGCCTTGCCGCTGGCGGCGAGGGTAGGGCATCGATCTTTTTTTTCACGGCCCTGGCCAGCTCATCTGAATTGGTAACGATGATGCCGCCCTGCATGGATGTTATGTTCTTGCCCTTGTCGAGGCTGAAGACCCCGGCATCCCCGAAAGTCCCTGAGAAGCGGCCCGAGACAGCCCCACCCATGCACTGAGAGGCGTCGTCAATGAGGAATATGCCCCTGTCCTTTGCGAAGCGTTCGAGCCAGGGCAGGTCGTTCGGCAATCCATAGAGGTTTGCGGTCACGATGCAAAGAG
>CAZDUP010000038.1:0-12372 GCA_964508625.1 uncultured Thermodesulfobacteriota bacterium | reverse complement strand
GATATAGGCGAGGCCACCGAAGAGGTGGATATAGATTACAAGAGAGACGAGATAGACATAGCCTTCAACGCGCGCTACTTCATAGACGCGCTCGAGGTCCTTACAGAGGACAAGGTAAGGATAGTGCTCAAGGACTCTCTAAGCCCCGGTATAATACTCCCTGAAAAGGGAGAGGACTACACCTATATAATCATGCCCATGAGGCTCTGATCCTGCAGGGATATACAATCCGAAAAGGGCCTTGCAGCGCAAGCTAAATACCGAAAAAGCTTGACATCCAGTGATTCCCTATGTCTAAATAACGGTTTGACCAGGGGTCAGTCCCCTTTTACCTGAGCCGAATTATACAGAGTACTGAAAAGAAGAGGATAAGCCATGCCGAAGAGGACATTTCAGCCGAGCAAAAAAAGGAGACTCCGCACCCACGGGTTTTTGGTCAGGATGGCCACAAAGTCTGGAAGGGCGGTCATCAACAGGAGAAGGGCAAAGGGCAGGAAGCGCCTTTCCGTCACCATAAGCACCAGCAAGTAAGCCTGGCCTGCAAAGGCCGGGGTGCGGGATATGACGGAAAGAGACACACAGGACTTCTCGTTTCCCAAGGAGGAGAGGCTTCTTCGGCCCGAGGACTTCTCAAGGGTCCGTAAGACCGGTAAAAGGCTCTCGACCAGGAGTTTCAACCTCTTTATCCTCCCCAACAGCCTCGGCCGGACAAGGCTCGGCGTAGCGGTAAGCTCAAAGGCCGGCAATGCCGTAAAAAGGAACAGGGTAAAGAGGCTCTTGAGGGAGTTCTACAGATTGAATAAGCCGCTCTTCCCGGCCTCCGCCGACATACTCGTCACTGTAAAGGGACTTGAGCACGTAAAGGGGCTCAAGGACGTGGAGGGGGAACTAAAAAAGGCGCTTTCTTGAGGCAGCCTTTGGTCAGAGATGCTAAGGACGATCCTCATTTCTATCATTTCCGTCTACAAGACTCTCATCTCCCCGGTCCTGCCGCCCTCCTGCAGGTTTTATCCGAGTTGTTCGGATTACGCGAAAGAATCGATAGAGCTCCACGGCGCTCCAAAAGGCGCATACCTGGCTTTGAGGCGGCTTTTGAGGTGCCATCCCTATCATGAAGGCGGGTATGACCCTGTGCCCGTTGCCCCCGAAAAAAAGATGAACAGGACACATCAGCATGGATAAGAGAGTCTGGGTCGCCTTGATACTTTCAATGGCGGTGCTTTTTTTCTACCCATATTTCATTCAGCAGTTCTATCCGCAGGTCGAGCAGAAGACCGAAGAGGCGCAGAAGGCCGCTCCAGGGTCAGCCGGGACTGCCGTGACTTCCACGCCTGCTCAGCCCCAAGCCCCTGCCCCGCCTCCTCCTGTCAAAGAGGAGCTTACGACAGTCGAGACCCCGCTCTTTACGGCAATGCTTTCAAGCAACGGGGGCGGCATAAAGTCATTTGAATTGAAGAACTACAAGGAAGGGCTCGAGGAGGGCGCAAAGACCATAGATGCTGCCCAGAGGGTCGCAAACGCCGGTTCCTTCAGGACAGAGCTCTTCATAAACGGCGTGGTCGAGTCCATCTCCTTTTCGCCTTCCAAGTCCAAAGCCAGGGCCGGAGAGGATGAAACCGCACAGCTCGTGTATACCGGCAGGTCCTCCACAGGCCTCGTGCTCGAGAAGAGTCATACTTTCTCCGGCAACTCCTATGCCATAAAGACGGAGCTCAAGGCAACGAACCCCACGTCCAACGCCATCTCCGTGCGCGCTGATACCGTGCTCTCTGCTGCGATATCCGGCACTGACGAAACGGGCTACAACCAGGGGCCCATAATCAAGTCCAATGACAAGCTCGTAAGGCAGGACGATGACGAGCAGAGGCTTACCGGCAACGGCAAGCTCAAATGGCTGGGCCTCGAGGATAAGTACTTCCTCTCTGCACTTATTCCGGCAACGGCCGAAGCAGGGCTCTCATGGACCACCGAGATACCTGCCGCAGGGCAGTCAAGGGCAACGCTCCACCTGCCCCTTAACGTGGCGCCTAACAGCAGCGTCACGCTCGGCTACACGTCGTTCCTCGGCCCAAAGGAGTATGACAGGCTCCTGGAGCAGAAGGTCGGCCTTGAGGATGCCATTGAGTTCGGCTGGTTCGACTGGCTCGCCAGGCCCTTCCTCGTAGTATTGAACTTTTTCGAAAGGTATCTCGGCAACTACGGCCTTGCCATAGTGGTCCTTACGGTCATAATAAAGGTCCTCTTCTATCCGCTCACGAAAAAGAGCCTCCATTCGATGCGCGAGATGCAGAAGATGCAGCCGCAGATGGCTGCTTTGAAGGAGAAGTACAAGAACGACAAGCAGAAGATGAACAAGGAGCTGATGGAGCTCTACAAGCGCTACAAGATCAACCCGCTCGGCGGCTGCCTGCCCATGGTATTGCAGATACCCGTGTTCATAGCCCTGTATGAGGCGCTCTACGTGGCGATAGAGTTGAGGCACGCGCCCTTCTACTTCTGGATACAGGATCTCTCCGCAAAGGACCCGTACTACATAACCCCGCTCCTCATGGGCGCTACCATGTTCGTCCAGCAGAAGATGACGCCGACGTCCATTGACCCGACCCAGCAGAAGATAATGCTCCTAATGCCGGTCATATTCACATTCATGTTCCTGAACTTCCCTTCCGGCCTTGTCCTTTACTGGCTGGTCAACAACGTATTGCAGATAGGACAGCAGTACTTCATTTACAAGACGCCTGCAAAGGCATGACGCAGACTGCTGAAAAAAGCCCACCGGCTTTGTTGTCTCGCCGCCTCGCATCTGGACCTTTTTGAGCAGTCTGAACAAAGCAGCAGCTTTTCTTGCAACACAAATCAAACAGCCTTAAAATAACCCCTGGCACATTGTGCCGGGGGTTTTTCATTCATGAGAGAGAGATTGACAGAGACAATAGCTGCCATATCCACTGCCGAGGGACAGGGCGGGGTCGGCATCGTGAGGATAAGCGGGCCTGACGCCTTGAGAGTGGGCCTGAAACTATTCCGGACCAGGGAAGGGGTAAGGGAGAGGTATTTTCACCTCGGCGAGATAGCCGCCCCTGACGGCTCTCTTATCGACCGCGGCTTTCTCGTCTACATGAAGGGGCCCAGGTCATATACTGGCGAGGACGTTGTGGAGCTCCACTGCCACGGCGGCCCGCTGATCTTAAGGCAGGTCCTCTCAGCGGCTATCGGGTCCGGCGCACGGACTGCGGAGCCGGGCGAGTTCACAAAGAGGGCCTTTCTCTCCGGCAAGCTCGACCTCTCTCAGGCAGAGGCCGTGGCAGACATAATAAGGGCACAGACCGGGACCGCGCTCTCGAGCGCGCAGGAAAGGCTTGGAGGCTCCTTTTCTAAAAAAGTTATTCTGATAAAGACCCCGATAGTCGAGATGCTCGCGAGGGTCGAGGCGGAGCTCGATTTTTCCGAGGAGGAGATAGATGCGACCCATGCCCAGGCCCTTGAAGAGGCTCTGAAGGCCGCCTCTTCAGCGATCGAGAGGATGCTCGATACCTTTGATGAAGGCAGGGCCATAAGGGAGGGCGTGCGTGTATTGATACTGGGCAGGCCCAATGCCGGAAAGTCGAGCCTCCTTAACGTGCTCCTCGAGGACGAGAGGGCGATAGTAACTGAGGAGCCCGGCACAACGAGGGACGTCATAGAAGAGGTTCTATCGATAAGGGGCATACCTGTCAGGCTCATGGACACTGCGGGACTGAGAGATGCAAGGGACGAGGCCGAGGCCATAGGTATTAGAATGGCCCGTGAAAAGGCGAATCATGCAGGCCTTATCCTCTATATGGTCGATCTGTCAGGGGCCTTTGACGAGGACCTTGCCTTTTTAAAAGAGCTTGGAGAGAAAAAGATCATCGTGGTAGGCAACAAGAAGGACCTTCCTGGCGCCGATGAGAGCATGGTGAGTGACCTATTCGCTCCCCTGCCCTTCGCTGCTATCTCAGCCCTCAAAGAAGAGGGAATAGACGGGCTCAAGGACCTCATCTTTTCTCTGATAGCCGGCCATGATAGGCTGGCTCTTGCCGCATCCCCTGGAGAGCTTGTTGCATCTGTGCGCCACAGGGACTGCCTGGTGAAATCGAGAGAGGCCCTCGCAAGGGCTCTCGCAGCGCTCTCCGGCGGCCTTCCCAGAGAGCTCCTCGCGGCTGACATGCGCGCGTCCATAGACGCCCTGGGAGAGATAACAGGCGAGACCACGACCGAAGACATACTCGACGTCATCTTCAGCACGTTCTGCATAGGCAAGTAGGCACTCCTGAATCCGCGCCAGACCAGCTTTACAACTTGTAAGGCTTCTATTAAGATAGCTGTTTCCTTTTTATAAAGGCGTGCCATGCAATTAGAGTACATCTTAATCGGAATAACCATACTTCTCATCCTGTGCATCGTTGCGAGCAGGGCGTCCGGCAGGTTCGGCGTACCGGCGCTGCTTATCTTCCTTGCAATAGGCATGCTCGCGGGCTCTGATGGGCCTGGCGGCATACATTTTGACGACCCTGCCCTCGCGCAGACAATCGGCGTCATCGCCCTTTCGTTCATACTCTTTTCAGGCGGCCTCGACACAAACTGGGAGAGCATACGGCCGGTAATATGGAAAGGCGCGGCCCTGTCCACTATAGGCGTGGTAATGACCGCGCTCCTTGTGGGCTGGTTCGTCACGCTGGTAACGGATTTCAACCTTGCGGAAGGGCTTCTCCTCGGCGCTATCGTATCCTCTACAGATGCGGCGGCCGTATTTTCGATCCTGAGATCAAAAAACGTCAGCCTCAGGAAACCGCTGAGGCCCCTTCTCGAGCTCGAATCAGGCTCAAACGACCCGATGGCCGTCTTCCTTACGACCGGGATCATAAGCCTTATAATGACACCTGGTTTCACGCTCGCGAGCATGGTCCCCATGTTCCTCTGGCAGGCAGCGTTCGGGGCTGCGGTCGGCTATGCCATGGGAAGGGTCATGACATACGCGGTAAACCGTCTCCAGCTCGAGTACGACGGGCTCTACCCGGTGCTTACGCTCTCTTTCGTGCTTCTCACCTATGGGTTGTCCGCGGCCCTGGGGGGCAACGGCTTCCTATCGGTATATCTTGCCGGGCTTGTGATGGGCAACAGCGATTTCCTGAAGAGAAGGACGATCCTGAGCTTTCATGACGGTCTTGCCTGGCTCATGCAGATAACGATGTTCCTCGCCCTCGGCCTGCTGGTCTTCCCTTCGCGCCTGGTCCCCATAATAGGAGTGGGACTGCTAATATCACTCTTTCTGATCCTTGTCGCGAGGCCTGTAAGCGTCTTTGCGACGCTCTTTTTTTTCAGGGTCCCGTTCAGGGACAAGGCGCTCATATCCTGGGTGGGCCTGCGCGGCGCGGTGCCGGTAATACTCGCGACATTCCCCTTTGTTGCCGGCATGCCCGAGGCGGACCTCATCTTCAATGTCGTTTTCTTCATTGTCCTGACCTCTGCGCTCATACAGGGGGCGACCATACCCCTTATCGCGAAGCTCCTCAAGGTGACTGAGCCGCTTGCCCCTGAGTCATTCCAGAGGCTCGCGGAGCGCCTGAAAAACGAGCTTACGCCCATGATGGTGCAGAGCGGGTCGCCTGTGGCTGGCAAGAAGCTCGTTGACGCGGGCTTTCCGAAGGGCGCCCTTATAGTCTTTATATGGAGGGACGACAGGTTCCTGGTGCCTGATGGAAGGACCGTGCTGCAGGCTGGAGACAAGCTCTTTGTGCTCGTTGACAGGGATTCTTTCGACCGGATGAAGGGTGTGCTCTCCGGGAGCTAAGGGAACTGGGGCGCGGCAAAGCCCTCTGGTTTTACGACAAGAACGGAAGAGTTCAGTTTGTGGAGTATCTTCTCAGCTGTGTTTCCGATGAAGAGCCCTGGAAATCCGGCCCGCGCCACGGTACCCATGACCGCGAGGTCTATCTTCTTTTCCTTCTGAATGGCGGGTATTATTTCCCACGGGCTACCCTTGAGCAAATGGGCCGTATGCGGGATATCCTCGAGGCTGGCCCTGTCGATGAGCTCGCCGAGCCACTTCTTGTGCTTGATATGGGCCTCGCTGAGGTATGCCTCAAGTTCATGCTCGGATATGAGGCTCCTGACCCGCAGAAGGCTTTCTGAAAGAAGCTCCCACGCATGCACGATATGGAGCTTCGCCCCCCAGATTCGCGCGAACGTCGCGGCCGCATCCAGTATGCGCAGATTGAGCGCAGTCTTCTCCTCGCTGTAGGGTGCGGGGTCTATTGCAGCCATTATCCTCTCGAACCGGCAGCCGGCCGCGTGCCTTGAGATAAGGACCGGGCACGGGCATTTGCGGAGCAGATGCAGGTCGTTGCTTCCGAGAAAGGCGCCGCGTACGCGCCCGGACTCTTCGGCGGTCTTCATGACAAGGCTGTGGCCGCCTTTCAGCACCTCTCTTATTATCTCTACAAAAGGCGTGCCGAAGAGCACCCTGGCGTCGGCCTCTATGCCCTTTTCCGAAATCATTGAGTGGAGCTCTTCGAGCTCGTCTTTTTTCTCAAGCGCCGCCCTGTTCCAGAGCTCTAGAATGGACGCTGCCTGGAGCCCGGGCGGAAGGTTCTCGAGCGTGCCGGCTACCGTTATCCTGGAGCCGCTCTTCTGCGCCATGCGGAGTGCGCATTCCAGCAACCCCTCTTTTTCCTCTTCTCCCCTGACGAGAAGCAAGCTATCCAGTTTCATGCCTCAATATTATCAGCTTATTCCCGTGAAGGCAACGCGGAAGGATTCCATTTGACGTGGTTAAATGGTATAATCCGTATCGCCGTCAACCGGAGGAGAACCTATGTTCCTGAAGATATTCATCGTCATTGCAGCGATAGCCCTCATAGCGGGCGCGTCCACCATATCCTTTTCCACCAGCCAGCCGGCATCGGTCCAGACGCTGCAGAGCGTTCCGGCGGACAAGGTCTGCATGGTGGAGAACAGGGTCTCTGGCAGGGAGAATATAAAGGTCGAGGTGGAGGGAAAGGCGTACTACGGCTGCTGCCCCATGTGCGTTGGAAAACTCTCGTTCAAGCGCTCGCACCGCTACTCCATGGACCCGGTCACAGGCAAAGAGGTCGATAAGGCCAAGGCGTACATCGTTGCCAGAGAAGACGGAACAGTCATCTATTTCGAATCAGAGAAGAGCGCGGCCAGGTACTCGCCTGGCAAGAGCCTCTAAGGATATCTCCGAAAAATACCAATCCTCCCCTCCCCCTTTCGGAGGGTTTTTTTATCACCGCCTCTCCTCCCAGGTTTGACAGCCCCCTTACATCTGATATATTCGACTTAGGATTCCTTCGGAGGTCAGCATGGCGAGCAGGACCCTTGTCACTGGCGCAACAGGCACTGTAGGCTCCTATCTCGTGCGCGAGCTATCCAAGAGGGGCGAGCTCACGAGGGCGGCCGTGCACACCGAGGCAAAGGCGTGGAAGATACGGGAGTCCAATGTCGAGCTCTTTGAAATGGACTTCTCGAAGGCCTCTTCGGTTGACGCGGCACTTAAGGGCATCGAAAGGCTATATCTTCTCACCCCTTTCGCGCCAGGCCAGTATGAGACAGCCCGATATGTGATCGATAAGGCCAGGGAGACAGGGGTAAAATATATCGTGAGGCAATCTGCCCTTGGCGCCGAGAGCGAGGCCATAAGGCTCTTCAGGACGCACAGGGATATCGAGAAGCTGATCGAGAGCTCAGGCGTTGACTACACCATCCTGAGGCCGAACTCCTTCATGCAGAACTTCGTGAACTTTTTTGCCGATTCAATACGGAGGAGCGGGAAGATATTTTTCCCGCTCGCCGCGGCCAGGGTGAGCTATATCGACGCAAGGGACATCGCGCACGTGGCTGCGGAGCTGCTATCAGGAAGTCTCAAGACCGGGCATTTCGGAAAAAAATACGACCTCACCGGGCCAGCGTCGATTACGGTTAATGACGTCGCCACGATGATATCCAGGGCCCTGGGCAAGACAGTGCAATATGTTGACGTGACTCCGGAAATGGCCAGGCAAGGCATGAAGGATTCGGGGCTGCCGGATTGGGCCATAGAGCCTTTGCTTGAGCTGTACGCCTATCAGCGCGAGGGAAAGGGTGAGCCTGTATCTGCTGCCGTGGAGGATATTACAGGAAGAAGGCCCATACCGTTCGAGGAGTTCATAAAGGACGCTGCCGCGAGCTTCAGATAGAACGAGCTTTAATTGAATTGCCCTGCCCTGCTATACGCCAGCCCCCTGCCAGTACCTCTCCGCCTCTTCCACGTCAGCCTTGCTGCCGATGAAAAGCGGCGTCCTCTGATGGAGCTCCTGTGGCACAACATCCATTATCCTCTGCACGCCGTTCGAGGACTTTCCACCTGCCTGCTCTACTATAAAGGAAAGCGGGTTGGCCTCGTATAGGAGGCGGAGCTTGCCCTTTTCGGATTTCCTGTCAGCCGGATAAAGGAAGACGCCGCCCTTCAGGAGGTTCCTGTGGAAATCGGCCACGAGCGAGCCGACATAGCGGGCGCTTACGTCCTTGCTGCCTGTCTTCAGCTTTTCGATGTACGCGGCAGTGCCAGGGAGCCAGTGTCTGCTGTTGCCCTCGTTGATGCTGTAGATCTTGCCCTTCTCGGGGATGGTGATGTTCTCGCGTGAGAGGAGGAACTCTCCGACGCTCTGGTCGAGCGTAAAGGCGTGCACGCCGTGGCCTGTCGTGTAGATGAGCATGGTGCTCGATCCGTAGAGTATGTAGCCGGCGGAAACCTGCCTGGAGCCTGGCTGGAGAAAATCCTCTGTGCTGACCTTCGAGCCGTCCTTGCATTTGAGGATGGAGAATATCGTGCCGACGCTTATGTTGACGTCGATGTTCGATGAGCCGTCGAGAGGGTCGAAGAGCAGCAGGTAGTTGCCCTTGGGGTACTTGCCGTCAACGTGGATTATCTCGTCGGACTCCTCTGAGGCCATTGCCGCGAGGTGACCGCCGTGCTCCATCGCCCTTATGAAGGTCTCGTTGGCGAGCTCGTCGAGTTTCTGGACCTCTTCGCCGTGTATGTTCCTGCTGCCTGCTGCGCCGAGTATGTCCACGAGCCCGGCCCGGCGCACCTCGCGCGAGACGAGCTTGGCGGCTGTGCCGAGGTCAGAGAAGAGAGCTGTGAAGTTTCCTGATGAGCCAGGGGATTTTCTCTGCTCCTCGAGCAGGAACTTTGTAAGGGTCATACCGACGGACATGGCGCCTCCTTGCTTGGATCGCGTGAGCTGGTGTACACTACGGAATCTACAGATTATATATCGGAATCAGCTGATGTGAAGTTCAAATTTAAAAGCCCGGACAAAAAACCGGGCTTTGTGCGCGCATGCAAGAGGGTCAATGGAAGGGGCCAGGAACGAGTCTGTTCTCAGTACGAGGCGGCCTTCAGGTCCGGAAAGCGGAAGTCCTGGAGCTCTGTAACCTCGAAGAGTCCCGGGTACTTCTCATCCTCCATGAGTATCCTTCTTACGTTGCCCTGCCACAGCTGCCAGAATAGCTCCTTCTGCTCCTTTGTGGCTGTGCCGCGGAGCACAAGCGGGGAAAGGTCGTTCATCCTCGCATCTCCGGGCAGCGCCTGCGGGTTGTAGGTGACCTGCACGGTCCTCAGGTTGTCTTCCCTCTGGAAGATGAAGGCATTGAACTGCACATCTTCGCTGTCAAAGAAGAGACGGTTATTCCTGCCCCACCTGCCGCCGAGTCCCTTGAAGCCCGTTGCGCCGGCAGCGCCCGTGATGAGCGAGATGACATGGGACTGCGGACCGTATGCGAGGTCGCCGGGGCCGCCCTTTATGAGCACCCTCACCTGCCCCCTCACTGGGACATCATTTCCATAGAGCGCCTTCAACGCCTTTTGTGTGACCTTGTACGCGCCTGAGACAGCCGGGCATGAGTGGCCTGCCACTAGGACCGCGTCGGTGTAGTTTATGACAAAGAGCTCGTCCTCGTCCTGCGCGCCAAGGACATGCGCGAGAGGCTCCTTCAACTTTATAGGCTCTACCTCGTCAAAAAATCCCTGACGCCATAAAGTAGTTTTTTTCATAATACTCCTCTAAAAAGGGGCCGCAACAGGCCCGATAAAAAGTGTAACAAATAGAATCGCGAAATTCAAGCTAATGCGGCGCTATCACCCCCTTTTACCTTGACAGATTCAGGTCAATCAGACCACGCGAGCCCTGCCCTTTTCTGAAAGATCCAGGCGTGATAAAAAATGAAGCTGCCGTTATTCCATTCAAAAATGTCTGATATAGGCGTATTCTACAGCATTTTTTCCCAAAGTAACTGATATTTATCTCATTTTTTTGTGACCAGGTTACTGGAAATGATCGCTGGAAAGATTCTATAATAACCATGTCAGGAGTAGGGCATTGTAGGTTCATTTTGGAAGCCCTCGGAATATAAGAATTTCTCTTGACAGGTTTGAATTTAACTTGTAAAATAAGTTTAAATTTGTGTTGAGAACATTTTTGAACTTAACAATGAACGCGTTTTCTACATACAGGAGCAATTACAGGGGTGGGCATAAGGACTCCAGACCTACTTTCAAAGATAGATATTCCAAGGCAAAAGCTCTACTACCTTGAGCAGAAGGGGTTTATCAAGCCCCAGAAGATCGTTATTGGCGAAAAAGAGTTCAGGGAATATTCTGACGAGGACGTGAAAAAGGTCGAATTCATCTGGAAGTACTTGAAGAAGGGTTTCAAGTACAAGATAGCCTATGAAAAGGCTATGGAAGAGATGCAGAACCCGCAACTGAACCTTGCCAAAACTGAAAAACCCGCTTAGCCGGTAGGAGGAGCCGAATGGAAGGGCTTTCAATAAGCTCTGAACCGCCCAGTAGTAAGTCAGCTGCCGTAAGATCTGACATCGCCGAATATATAGAGTATCCTGCTTCTCGGCCAGACAGCTGGTATGACTGGAAGTGGCAACTCAAAAACCGCATAACAACGCTCGAAGCTATCAAAGACCTCATCCCCCTGACACGCCGGGAAGAGGAGGGTGTAAAACGCGCCACAGGCCGCCTGGCAATGGCCATTACGCCCTATTTTCTCTCCCTCATAGATAGAAACGACCCGAAATGCCCCATCAGAAAGCAGGCCATACCAAGGATCGAGGAGTTCAGCTTATCCCCGTCCGAGATGGTGGACCCTTGCGGCGAGGACTCGCATTCTCCTGTGCCAGGGCTTGTGCACAGGTACCCTGACAGGGCCCTTCTCATAGTGACCGACTCATGCGCCATGTACTGCAGGTACTGCACGAGAAAGCGCATGGTCGGCGAAGAGCACCCGCCAATGGCAATAGAGCGCTTTGACGACGCGCTCAAGTACATAAAGTCAAAGAGGTCCATACGGGACATCCTCATATCGGGCGGCGATCCGCTCATGATGAAGACAGAGGTACTCGAGAGCTACATAAAGAGATTGAGGACCATACCGCACCTCGAGATAATCCGCATCGGCACAAGGGTGCCTGTGACCCTTCCAATGAGGGTGACCAACGAGCTGGTAAACATGCTCAAGAAGTATCACCCGCTCTACATAAGCATTCACTTCTCGCACCCGAAGGAGATTACCCCTGAGGTCGAGCGTGCCTGCTCAATGCTCGCGGACGCCGGCATGCCGCTCGGCAGCCAGACCGTGCTCCTGAAGGGCGTCAACGACAGGCCATCGGTGATGAAGAAGCTCATGCAGGAGCTCTTGAAGATCAGGGTCAGGCCCTACTACATCTACCAGTGCGACATGGCCATGGGCACAGGCCACTTCAGGACCCCGATATCAGTCGGCATGAATATAATAGAAGAGCTCCGCGGCCACACCACCGGCTACGCGGTCCCTACATTCGTCGTGGACGCGCCAGGGGGAGGGGGCAAGATACCTGTTGCGCCCACGTACCTGATATCCCAGGCAAAGGGCAAGATAACGCTCAGGAACTACGAGAACAAGATCTTCACATACTCTGAGCCGGAGTAGAAGATTATGAGCATAAAGCCAGAAGAGCTCACAGGCGTGCCAGGCATGGAGATGGAAGAGCTGCTGAAGCTCATCCGGCCAAGGGGCCTCTCAGGCGAGCAGGACTATCTCATGAGCTGGCTCTCGGCAAGGCCGGCCCAGATGAGGTCGCGCCACTCGGTGGAGATAGACCCGGAGGCTAGGTGCGAAACCGTCCTTTCCGCCCTCCTCAAGGAGCCCTGCAGCAAGATCATCCCCTTCAAAAAGCCCAACGGGTAATAAACCTCCCATACGCTCCTTGATTTCCTGCCCCCAAGGTACTATATTATTGGGGAATCCCATATTTTAAAGGAGCAAGGCATGCAGGACTTTTCACATCAGATAATGG
>CAZDUP010000037.1:9388-12601 GCA_964508625.1 uncultured Thermodesulfobacteriota bacterium | reverse complement strand
TTATGCCAAAAGCGCGCGGCCGCGCGCAAAAGCCCTTTTCCCACCGAGCCGAATTCTATTAAAAAAAAAAAGCGCCGGAGGTAGACCCTCCGGCGCTTTTTTATCTTTATCAGGCTTCTCTTACGAGAAGAGCAGCACCCCGAAGAGCACGGCCACGAGATTTATGACCTTGATCATGGGGTTTATGCCAGGGCCAGCCGTGTCCTTGTACGGGTCGCCAACTGTGTCGCCGGTGACTGCCGCCTGGTGCGCGGGCTTGTGCTTGCCTCCGTGCGCGCCCTCCTCTATGAACTTCTTGGCATTGTCCCAGGCAGCGCCGCCTGAGGTCATCTTGATGGCAACGAAGAGGCCCGTGACGATAGAGCCCACGAGAACGCCGCCCAGCGCCTTTGGCCCGAGCGTCACGCCGACCGCTATGGGCGCTATGACCGGTATGAGCGAGGGCATGACCATCTTCTGGATGGCGGCGGTCGTGACGATGTCAACGCACTTGCCGTACTCGGGCTTGGCGCTCCCGTCCATTATGCCCTTTATCTCCCTGAACTGGCGCCTCACCTCGTCGACTATGGCGCCGGCGGCATTTCCTACCGCCTTCATGAGTTGGGCGGCGAAATAGAAGGGCAGCATGCCGCCTATGAAGAGGCCGACGAGCACGAGCGGGTCAGAGAGGTCGAATATGACCGGAACGCCGTTTGTCGAGATGGTCCTCGTGTACTCGGCAAAGAGGACTATGGCCGCGAGCCCGGCAGAGCCTATTGCATAGCCCTTTGTAACTGCCTTGGTGGTGTTGCCTACTGCGTCAAGCGGGTCTGTTATGCCGCGCACGGAGCTGCCCATGTTGGCCATCTCAGCAATGCCGCCCGCGTTGTCGGTTATTGGGCCAAAGGAGTCTATGGCCACGACTATACCGGCCATGGTGAGCATCGCCTCTGCCGCAACGGCAACTCCGAAGAGCCCGGCTAGATGGAAGCTCGCGAGTATCGCGCCAGCTATGACGAGCACCGGCAGCGCGGTCGCCTGCTTGCCGACAGCGAGGCCAGCGATTATGTTCGTCGCATGTCCCGATATCGATGCATTGGCAATCTCCTGCACCGGGCTGTAGTGCTTGGCCGTGTAGTAATCCGTGATTACGACGAGGGCCATGGTAACGGCAAGGCCTATGAGGGCGCACAGATAATAGCTCGACCAGCCTATCCCGCCCACGCCGTCCATGAGGTAATATGTCACCGGATAGAAGGCAGCTGCCGAGAGCACTCCGGTCGCTATGAAGCCCTTGTAGAGGGCGGCCATGATGCCGCCGCCTGAGCCGACCTTTACGAACCAGCTGCCGATTATGGTCATGATTATGGCCGCGCCGCCCAGAAGGAGTGGGAAGAGCATTGCTGACTGCGAGCCCGGAAAGAGCAGATGCGCGAGGGCCATCGTGGCAACGGTCGTGACCGCATAGGTCTCGAAGAGGTCAGCGGCCATGCCAGCGCAGTCGCCGACGTTGTCGCCGACGTTGTCCGCGATGACGGCCGCGTTCCTCGGGTCGTCCTCGGGTATCCCCGCCTCGACCTTGCCCACGAGGTCAGCGCCCACGTCAGCAGCCTTTGTGTATATGCCGCCGCCGACCCTTGCGAAGAGAGAGATGAGGCTTCCGCCCAATCCGAGCGAAAGGAGAGAGGCAACCGCGTGCCCTTCGTCCGTTACGTTTATCGCAACGGCGTAGAACCCGGTGACCGCCAGAAGGCCCAGGCCTATGAGAAGGAGGCCGGTGACGGCGCCGCCCCTGAAGGCGACCTGGAGGGCCGCGTTGAGCCCGTTATGTGCAGCCTGGGCGGTCTTCGCGTTTGCGCGGACCGCGACCATCATGCCTACGTAGCCGGATATCGCGGAGGCCGTGCCTCCGACCAGGAAGCCGCAAGCCGTAAGAAGCCCGAAGTGCTCTGACCATGAGCCAGCTATCCATAAAAGGACAAAGATTATCGCCGCGACTACGGCGACAGTCTTGAACTGCCTTGCCATGTATGCGCTTGCGCCTTCGTGAATCGCCGCCTGGATCCTCCTCATCTCAGGGGTTCCGCCGTCCAATCCCTTGACCCAGATCGCAAGCCAGGCCGCATAGACGATGCCAATGACGGCAGAGCCCAGAGCGAAAAGGATCGTAAACGTTGAGCTTTCCATTTACCGTTTCTCCTTTGCCGAGTTTGTGAGACGCTTGCAGGTACACGGCAATGCCGGGCCCATGGTAATCAAGGCCCGTCAGAGCCGCTTGAAAAACCGAAACAAGTGTAACTCGATACTCAGTACTATTGCTCCAAAGAAACCGTCAGGCTGTCTATACTTACACTATTATTATTTTTTTCAGTTTTCGTTTTTGAAGGAGGGGGAGCCCAGGAAAGTCCAAGGCAAGGGCCAATGGACTCGGAACGGGAACGGTTCTTTGTACCATTTCCAGTTCAGGTTATCAACAGTTCTGTTTTTCGAAATCCGGGGTATATCTCTCAAAGGAGATGCCTGTTCGCCCTCTCCCACTGTGTCGCTCTCTGGAAGTCCCTGAATTCCTTTTCCCTTGCCCTGAATGCCTTTGAGTGTATCACAGACCTGCCGCTTCGCCGGCGCTCGATACCGAGCACTGCATGGAGCATCTCATGGTAGACGACGAACTCGACAAAGAGGGGCGGCACAGCGGGGTTGTCTAGCACCGGGTTTATCCTTATGGTCTTTGAGGTGAACGAGTAGCTGCCGAGCGTCCTTCTCCTTACCCTCCCGGGCTGCCTCTTCGACCAGGTTATCGACGCAGACATGCTGCCGCCAAAGTATTCGGCATTGACCTTGTCATAAAACGACCTCAGGTCATGGTGCCTGCCGCGGGTCCGCATGCGCGCCCTCGCAGGCCTCGCGGCTGAGATCTCGGAGCGCCTCTCTTTTATGAACCTGTTTATAGAGGGGGTCTTGCCTTTGCGCGAGCAGATGAAGGCCGCGAGCTCCGTTAGCACCTCTTTCGGAGCGGAAAGAAACATCCTGTGGAGCCTCAGCGCTACGTTGCCGAAGGCGCCCCTGACTGAGACCATCCGGGAGGAGTTCTCAGTCAATACGATCTCCACTGTCCTGGCCGAGGCCTTCTCAAGAAAGGACTTGAGGCCCGCAAGGCACATCTCAAGTTTTAGCGGAAGCTGTTCCATACGCCCGGCGTATTTTATATGCCGGGGAGTCAGGTTTTCAATAGAA
>CAZDUP010000037.1:0-9378 GCA_964508625.1 uncultured Thermodesulfobacteriota bacterium | reverse complement strand
TTTGAAGGAAATCAGGCTGCTCAAAAAGGTTCAGATGCGAGGCCCCGGTTTAAATCGGGGAGCGAGGAATGCGGCGTACTCTTTACGTACGCCGCATTGACGAGTGACTTGACAAGACAGATGGGCCTTTTTCAGCAGCCTGGTCAAAGGCCGCTTGCCTTATAGACGTTATGAAACTCAGGCGACGGCGCCGGCCTTCCAACGAGATAGCCCTGCGCATAATCTATGCCGTACTTCCTTAGCGACCCCAGGGTCGCGCTCGTCTCCACGAACTCGGCAATGGTCTCTATCTTCATGCCCCTGGCAACGTCGGTTATGGCCTTCACAAAGAGCTGGTCGTTGAGGTTCTTCTCCAGGCCCTTTATGAAAGAACCCGCTATCTTGATGTAATCGACCTGCATCTCGCGCAGGTATAGAAACGACGTGAAGCCGATGCCGAAGTCGTCGAGCGAGATGCGGCAGCCCATCTCACGCAGGCCCGTTATGAATGATATTGCCCTGTCGAGGTCGTATATTGAAGCAGTCTCAGTGACCTCGAAGACCACGCTCGCCGGGTCTATGCCAAGCTCCATTATCCTGCCCTTGAGAAAGTAGAGGTACTCCCTGTCGCCGAGCTCCTTGCCTGAGACGTTCATGCAGAAGGTCACGTCCCTGCCAGCCTTCCTGAGCGCTGCCTGGAGCTCGAGCGCCTTGCCGATAATCACCCGGGATATGGAGCCCACAAGGCCGAACCTTTCGGCTATCTCGATGAACGGCCCGGGCAATGTGATGCTGCCGTCCCTCTCCCTCATCCTCGCGAGCACCTCGTAATGTGATACGCTTTTGTCCGACAGCCTCATGATGGGCTGGAACCAGGGCTCGAACCTGTCCTCCTCGAGCGCGTCGAGTATCCCTTCCTTGCACTTGAGCCTCATGTGCATCTGCTCTATCTCGCGCTCCTCGGGGCTGTAGAAATGAAACCTGTTCCTGCCCTGCTCCTTCGCGCGGTACATGGCGGCGTCCGCCCTGGTGAAGAGCTCTGAAGTGGTCTCCGCGTGCTCGGGAAAGAGCGCAACGCCGATGCTCGCGGTGAGGTGGCATGGGAAGTCAGCCTGGTAGAAGCACTCGAGCCCCTTTCTTATGTGCTCGGCTATCTGTACGGCTTCGACCCTGCCCACCGGCGCGAAGATCGCGAACTCATCTCCCGAGAGGCGCGCGACCATGCAGTCCCCGGAGGCCCCTACGTAACGGGGTATGATGTGCCTCATGTTGAACTGTATGAGCCTCGCTATCCTCATGAGGAACTCGTCTCCCATGCCGTGGCCGTACGAGTCGCTTATGAACTTGAACTGGTCTATGTCGAGGAGGAATAGCGCTCCGGGCCCAGGGTTCTCCTCCATCCATCCTGCGAGCGATTCTATGAAATGCCCCCTGTTTAGAAGGCCGGTTACGGCGTCATGGTTGGCGAGGAAGTTTATCCTCTCGTGCGATGCCCTCTTCTCGGTCACGTCCTCGAAGACCGATAGGTAATGGGTCGTCTCGCCGGTCTCCTCCTTTATCGGCGATACGACGCCCTTGCACCACAGGGGAGTGCCGTCCTTTTTATGGTTCTTGAGCATCCCCTGCCAGCCGCTCTCCGCCAGCATCTCGCTCCAGCCATCCTTGCCGCCCCCTGCCTCTGAGAATAGGTCGCCCGGGGTCTTTCCAAGCGCCTCTTTCTTCGAGTAGCCGGTGGAGAGCTCAAAGGACCTGTTGACGTACTCTATCTCGCCCTTTCTGCCGGATATGAAGACTATGCTCGTCGAGTGCTCGAGCGCGGCGCCGAACTTCTTGAGTTCGAACTCAGCCCTCTTCCTCTCAGACATCTCGGCCATGAGCTTTGAGTTAGCGTCGCTTATCTCGCGGCCGCTCCGCTCGATGAGCGTGTCGAGCTCAGTTTTCAAAGAACTCATCTCCGAGAGTATCCTGTCCATGTCAGGGTGGGCATGGGAGCCGCAGCAGCCTTTGTCCGGGCCGTGCCCGCACCTCGAATTGCCGTTGCCCCCGTCCTTGTTGAACATCTCATCCTCCGGTGGTTATGGAGCCGCTGGCCCGGTTGAAAAAACAAATAGGATATTTACTCCCATCAGCTTTATATCGGACGCTCTTTAAAAAATTAAATGGATTTTTTAAAGATTTGAGCTTCCCGGCCTCTTACCCGATAATCTGCTAAAGTAGAGTCAATCGGGACCAATGGAGGGCATATGAAGGAAAAAAAAGCGGCGGCAAAGGGCAAGGGTGACCTCGCGACAGCAGAGCGGTACTTCAGGGCTGTAAACTACCTCGCGGCTGCGCAGGTCTATCTTAAGTCCAACCCGCTCCTCGAGGAGCCGCTGAAGACAGAGCACATAAAAGAGCGGCTCCTGGGCCACTGGGGCACGGCTCCTGGCATAAACCTCACCCACCTCCACCTCAACAGGCTCATACTGAAGACAGGGGCGAGCATACTCTTCGTCACTGGCCCTGGCCACGGGGCTGCGGCAAACCTTTCCAACATGTACCTGGACGGCTCTCTCACCGAGTTCTACCCGGAGCTGAGACATGACAGGGAGGGACTCGCCAAATTCATAAAATGGTTCTCGTGGCCGGACAGGTTTCCCAGCCATCTTAACCCAGCGCTTCCGGGCGTCATCCACGAAGGCGGAGAGCTCGGGTACGCGCTCGCCACCTCTTACGGCGCAGTGCTCGACAACCCGGGACTCGTGGCCGTATGCCTCGTCGGCGACGGAGAGGCTGAGACAGGCCCGACTGCCGGGGCATGGCATTCGAACAAGTTCATAAACCCTGCTACTGACGGGGCTGTGCTGCCAATACTTCACCTTAACGGCTTTAAAATTTCCTCGCCCACGATATTCGGCACCATGACCGATGGTGAGCTCACGTCTCTTTTCACAGGCTACGGCCACGATGTCGAGATAGTCTCAGCCGGGCCTCAGGTCCATGAGCAATACGACGCTGCCCTGGAGAAGGCCCTTTCAAAGATACGGGATATACAGAAGGCCTCGCGCGAGGGCAAGATGCCTGAGAGGCCGAAATGGCCCATGATAATACTTAAGACCCCCAAGGGCTGGACAGGGCCGAAAAAAATAGACAACAAGATGATAGAGGGCTCCTACAGGTCGCACCAGGTGCCTGCGAAAGACTTGAAGAAGAACGCCCTTCACCTCAAGACCGTAGAGGAATGGCTCCGCTCTTACAGGCCCTGGGAGCTATTCGACGCGGAAGGCAGGCCGCATGAGGACATACTCTCGCTCTGCCCCAAAGGGGAGAAGAGGATGTCCATGAACCCGCACAGCTTCGGCGGCGAACGGAGGGTGCCCCTCAGGTTCCCTGAGCTTGACGAGCACTGGGTGGAGATAAAGGCAAGGGGCTCCAGGGAGGCGAGCGCGATGGAGGCGCTCGGCAGGTACTTCAAGGACCTTATGGTAGAGAACCGTTCAGAGCGGAACTTCAGGATAGTCTGCCCTGACGAGCTCGAATCCAACAGGCTCGAGGCGGTGCTCGACGTCACGAACCGCCAGTACGTCTGGCCCGTGCCCCCTGGCTCGGAAAAAATTGGCCCTGAGGGCATGGTGCTTGAAGTCTTGAGCGAGCACAACTGCCTCGGCTGGCTCGAGGGATACCTGCTCACGGGCAGGCACGGCGTAGTCCCCTGCTACGAGGCCTTTCTCCAGATAGTGGACGGCATGGCCAACCAGTACTCCAAGTTTTTAAAGTCAGCCCTCGAGGTGCCCTGGAGAAAGCCCATATCCTCTCTCAACTTCATCCTGACCTCAGAGGCGTGGCGACAGGAGCACAACGGGTATTCGCACCAGGGGCCTGGCTTCATCAATAATATCCTTACCAAGAAGGGATATATATACCGCATATACCTGCCGCCCGACGCCAACACGCTCCTTTGCACGATGAAGAACGCCCTTGAGTCCGTTGACCAGATAAACCTCGTCATCGCGAGCAAGCAGCCAATGGTCCAGTGGCTTACAATGGAAGAGGCCATCGAGAACTGCAGGGCAGGCATCGGCATCTGGGAATGGGCGTCTACCAACAACGGCGAGGACCCTGAGATAATCTTCGCCTCAAGCGGCAACAATCTGACGCTCGAGGCAATGGCCGCCGTACAGATTTTGAGGGAAGAGGCCCCGGACTGGAGAATCCGCACAGTGAACGTCATCGACATACTCGTCCTCGGCATACCGCAGAAATACCCGGGCGGCCTCGACGAGTCCAGGTTCCAGAGGATATTCCCGCTGGAGTGCCCTGTCATATTCAACTTCCACGGCTACACGGCGGCGATAAAGCAACTCGTATGGGAGAGGCCGGGCAACAACAGGTTCGACATAAACGGGTACAGGGAGGAGGGCACGACGACCACCTCCTTTGACATGCACGTCAGAAACCGCACCAGCAGGTATCACCTCGTCATGCAGGCGGCGGAGAGGGTGGCTGCCTTCAACCCTGCCAGGGCAGTCCAAGCCGAGCGTCTCGTCATGAAATATTCGAGGAAATTGATCGACCACAGGGCCTATATCGACCAGTACGGCGTAGACCCGCCGGAGATACTCAACTGGAAGTGGCAGCCAGACGGGGGCAGGCGTTGAGCCTGCCCCCTCCGTTGACTTATCAGGATACCGATATAGAATCTAACCTGAATATCAGTATGTCAGGCCGCTGACCGGGCCGCGAAAAACTCACAATTTGCCGGATTTCCAATGGAGCGGCGGAAAAACACCGCAGCCCTCTTCAGATGAAGACAGGAGCCTTTCTCGGGGACGGGACAACCTTGTTCAGAGTCTGGGCGCCGAAGGCCGGGGAGGTGAAGCTCAGGATAAGAGCGCCAGGGCCTTCTCGCGTCCTTCAAATGGAAAGGGAAGACTCCGGGTACTGGAGCATCGCTCGCACTGATGCTCCGGCAGGGACGCGGTACGCCTTTCTCCTCGACGGAAAGGAACGGGCAGACCCTGCATCTCATTTCCAGCCCCTTGGGGTGGAAGGGCCCTCCGAGGTCGTTGACCACGGCTCGTTCCAGTGGGACGAGTGGGAAGAAGGTGGATGGCAGGGGACCGAGCCTGCCCAAATGGTCATCTATGAGTTGCATGCAGGCACATTTACGCCTGAGGGCAGCCTCGACGCGATAATCCCGAGGCTCGATGACCTCAAGGACCTGGGCATAAACGCAATCGAGCTCATGCCTGTCGCCCAGTTTCCAGGTGACAGGAACTGGGGATATGACGGGGTCTTCCCCTACAGCGTCCAGAACACCTATGGCGGGCCCGAGGCAATGAAAAGGCTCGTAGCTGCCAGCCACTCAAGCGGCATCGCTGTCATATTGGACGTCGTCTACAACCACTTCGGGCCAGAGGGCAACTACATATCCGAATTCGGGCCGTATTTCACGGACAGATACTCCACGCCCTGGGGCGCGGCCCTTAACTTCGATGGAGAGCAGAGCGACCATGTGCGGGAGTTTTTCATCCGGAACGCGCTCCACTGGTTCGAGAACTACCGTCTCGACGGCCTCAGGCTCGACGCGGTGCATGCCATAATCGACATGAGCGCGAACCCGTTCCTCCGCGAGCTGCGGAAGAGGGTCGCCAGGTTCTCGTTTGAAAATGGGCGGCGCCGTTACCTATTTGCAGAATCCGACCTCAATGACACAAAAATCGTATGCCCGGGCGAGTATGCCTTTGGGCTCGACGGCCACTGGTGCGACGACTTCCACCACTGCCTCCACGCGCTCATAACAGGCGAACGCGAAGGCTACTACGCTGACTTTGGAAGGGCCTCGCACCTGGTCAAGTGCCTCAATGAGGGATACGTCTACACAGGGCAGTATTCGACTTACAGGCAGCGCTCCTTTGGCTCGCCTTCCGCGCACCTGCCCAGGGAGCGCTTCATAGTCTTCAGCCAGAACCATGACCAGACAGGTAACAGGCTTCTGGGCGAGAGACTTGCAGTCCTTACGACCTTCGAGGGGCTCAAGCTCTCCGCGGGCGCCCTCCTCCTTTCGCCCTTTGTCCCGCTTATCTTCATGGGCGAGGAGTACGGCGAGGAGGCGCCCTTCCTCTATTTCGTAAGCCACAGCGACAGCGCCCTCATGGAGGCCATAAGGGAGGGACGCAAAAAAGAGTTCCGGGAGTTCAAATGGAGAGCAGAGCCCCCTGCCCCTGAAGACCCGGATACCTTTCATTCGTCCAGATTGGACTGGGGAGCGAGGCAGGGCGGCAAAGGGAGCGCGCTCCTTAATCTCTATCAGACGCTAATAAGGCTGCGGCGCGAGGTAAAGGCCCTAGAGATATCAGATGACAATCGCCTTCAAGCCTGGTGCCTTGATGACGAGCCGGTTGTATTCCTCTCGAGGCAGAGAGAGGAGAGCTCGGCCTTTGCTGCCTTCAACTTCAAGAAGGACAAGGTCAGCTTCGATTCCCCCCTGCCAGATGGCAGATGGGTCCTGTCGCTTGACTCGTCCGGAAGAGAATGGGACGGGCCGGGCTCGCTGCTGCCCGGTCTCCCGGAGACCGAGCAGGTATTCGAGATGAACCCGCTGAGCTTCGCCCTTTACCTCAAGGAGACCTGAGTGGAGAAATACATCTGCATACACGGACACTTCTACCAGCCGCCGAGGGAGAACCCCTGGCTCGAACGCATAGAGCTGCAGGACTCGGCCTACCCCTACCATGACTGGAACAGGAGGATAACGGCCGAGTGCTATGAGCCCAATACCGCTGCCCGCATCCTCGGGCCAGACTCGAAGATAATAGACATAGTCAACAACTATTCCCGCATAAGCTATAACTTCGGCCCCACGCTCCTCTATAACATGAGCAAGGACAGCCCGGATGTCTACAGGAACATCATAGAAGCCGACAGGAAGAGCGCAGAGCTCTTCTCCAGCCACGGCTCTGCAATGGCGCAGGCCTACAACCATATGATAATGCCCCTGGCCAACAGGCGGGACAAGGTCACGCAGGCCCTCTGGGGAATAAGGGACTTCAGATACCGCTTTGGCAGGGACCCTGAGGGCATGTGGCTTCCGGAGACCGCGGTAGACACCGAAACGCTCGAGGTAATCTCTGAGCTCGGCATAAAGTTCACCATACTCGCCCCCAGGCAGGCCAAGCGCACAAAGAAGAACCAGAAGGGCGCGAGGTGGAAGGAGCTTGCAAACGAGGGCATAGACACGACAGTCCCGTATCTCTGCAATCTCCCCTCAGGCAGGTCCATAGCCATCTTCTTCTACAACGGAGAGGTCTCGCAGGAGGTAGGCTTCGGACACCTCCTCGACAACGGCGAGGCCTTTGCGCGAAGGCTTGCAGGCGCCTTTCCCGGCGACAACAGGGGAGCGGCGCTCGTGCATATAGCGACGGACGGAGAATCCTATGGCCACCACCACAGGCACGGCGACATGGCCCTGTCGTACTGCCTGTACTTCATAGAGTCCCAGGGTCTCGCCAGACTTACGAACTACTCCGAGTTCCTCTCGAAGTTCCCGCCCGAGAACCTGGTCGAGATACACGACAACTCGTCCTGGAGCTGCATACACGGCATAGAGCGCTGGAGGGCCGACTGCGGCTGCTCTTCGGGCGGATACCCTGGTTGGAACCAGGCGTGGAGGGGCCCGCTGCGGCAGGCCTTTGACTGGCTCCGCGACACGCTCGCCCCCGTATACGAGAGCGCGGCAGGCGAGTACCTGACCGACCCCTGGGAAGCGAGGGAGAACTACATAGATGTCATAAACGACAGGTCAGTGGAGAACATCGAAGCCTTCTTTGAAAGGCACGCGAAAAGACGTCTTGAGAAAGACGAGAAGTCAAGGGCGTTGAAGCTCCTCAGCATGCAGAGGAACGCGCTCCTCATGTACTCGAGCTGCGGCTGGTTCTTCGACGAGGTCTCGGGCATTGAAGGAGTGCAGGTGATGATGTACGCCTCGCGCGCCATCCAGCTCGCGGAAGAGGCCGCGGGAGTCTCTCTTGAAAGTGAATTCGAGATACGGCTCGAGGCAGCGCCGAGCAACCTCTACGATAACGCGCGCAACCCCTACAACCTCTTCGTCAAGGTCGCGAAGGTGGACCTCCTGAGGGTCGGCGCGCACCATGCCATCTCATCACTTTTCAGGGAATACGGCAGGAACACGGAGATCTTCTCGTTCAAGGCCGAAAACGAGCTCTACGAAAAGATAGAGTCGGGACATCACAAGCTCTCCACGGGCAGGACGAGGATATCCTCCAAGGTCACCTGGGAGGAGGCCTCCATCTCATTTGCGGTCCTGCACCTCGGAGAGGTGAGCATGCACTGCGGCGTCAGATTCTCCGGGAGCGAAGACGAGTTCGTCCGCGCCCAGGCCGAAATGAAGGAGGCGTTCAGCCGCGGCGATATACCCGGCGTCATAAGGCTCATGGACGGCCACTTCGGAAAGGGCAGCTACACGCTCTGGCACCTCTTCAGGGACGAGCAGCGGAAGATAATAAACGAGATGCTCCTTGAGACCAACAGGGAGATCGAGACCTTTCACAGGCACGTCTTCGAGAACCATTACGGGACCATGGAGCTTCTGAGAAAGCTCGGCATACCGCTGCCAAGGCAGCTCGGTTTCCCGGCCGAGTTCATATTGAACCTCGACCTCGAGGACCTCCTCAAGAGGCCGGGCCTCGACCTGGGGGAGCTCAACGGCGTCATAGGCAAGCTGCAGGACCTCCAGATCCATATTGACGCCGAGGCCATTGGCTTTGTCGCGAGCCACTGGATAACCGCGCGCATGGAGGAGATAAGCGCGGATTCCGCAAGGCTCGACGACCTCGAGAGATTGAGGGAGGTGTTGAGGCTCATGCGGGCCACGCCGGTGAACCTGAACCTGTGGAAGGCGCAGAACCTCTACTTCGCGCTCGGCAAGCGGGCGCTCCCCGAGGCCAGGACAAGGTCCGGGGAAGGGGATGACGCGGCGAGGAGATGGACCGAGGTCTTCGTTGACCTCGGGAACTATTTCCACGTCAGGGCATGGTGATGAGGGTCCCCTCGTCTACCTACAGGCTGCAGATCAACGCGGCATTCGGCCTTAAAGACGTTGCCGGGATAGCAGGCTACCTCCATATATTCGGCATTTCCGACGTCTATGCCTCGCCGGTCTTCAAGGCCCGCAAGGGCAGCCCGCACGGTTACGACATCATCGACCACAACGAGATAGACCCGAAGATAGGCACGGTCGAAGAGCTCGAAGGGCTCTTGAAGAGGCTCGCCTCCCTCGGCATGGGCTGGGTGCAGGACTTTGTCCCGAACCACATGGCATACGACGGCTCGAACGAGAAGCTCATGGACGTGCTCGAGAAGGGGGGCTTCGAGATCACCGGGCGCGCCCGCGACGGGGAG